>JBLRXE010000005.1:0-23522 GCA_047920895.1 Roseovarius sp. | reverse complement strand
CGCCCGTGCCCAAGCCCATCGCGCGCACCACGCGCCAGCGCGGGCCGAACTCAAGATGCACCTCTTGCGGCGCGGCAAGGGCGGTGTCGCCCGCCTCTTGCCAGCTCTGCATACGGTATCGTATGGAAGGCAGGTCGAGCGTGACAGGAGCGGGGAGCGGCAGAAGGCTGAGCCCCGCCTCGGCCAGTGTGATCCAGCCCTGACGCCCGGCCTGCGCATGATCGCCCTCGATCCGCGCAGCATAGCCGGTGTCATTGCGCGTCAGGGTGAGGCGCATGTCGCGGGTGCCGCCCTCGGGCATGTCAAAGGCGCGCAGGAACCACAGATCGCGGATTTCAAACGGGCCATCCTCGCCTTGCGCGCGCAGCGCCTCGGCCAAAAGCTCCAGATAGCCGGTGCCGGGCAAGAGCGCCTGCCCGGATTTGGTGCGGTGCTGATCAAAGACCCAAAGCCCGGCATCATAGCGCGCGTGAAAGAGGCGGTTGCCCATGCCGTCATGGCTGGCCTCTTGCACCAAGGGGGCCTGCACCGGCAGGCGTGGGGCGGCGAGTGTGTCGCCGCGTTGCTGCGCCACAGCCTCGGCGGCCATGCCAACCTCGGACCAGATGCCCCAGTTGAGGGCAATCACGCGGGTCTTGTCGCCTGCGCGGCTGCGCGCATAGGCGTTGAGATATTCATTGGCGGCGACGTAATCCACCTGTCCCGGCGGGGCGGTCGCGGTGGAGGAGGAGGAAAACAGCACGAGCCAGTCGAGCGTGCCATCGGGAAAGACCTCATCCAGCACCTGCGTGCCGTGGATCTTCGGCGTGAACACATCCTCGATTGTGTCCGGGCCTTTGCTGAGGAGCGGCGCGTCCTTGATGACACCGGCGGCATGGATGACACCGTGAAGCGCGCCAAAGCGGGCCTCGATTTCCGCGCGCGCAGTTTGCATATCCTCGATGTTGCTGACATCGCCCGCTACCACCATGACCTGACCGCCCAAGCCTTCGAGTCGCTCGACCGCCGCGATGCGGCGGGCCAGCGGATCGCCTGCGCCGCGTGTGGCCATCACGCGCGGCCAGTCGGCGCGGGGGGGCAACGCGCTGCGCGCCATGAGGACGATTTTGGCGTTTGAGCGCGTGATGAGATCCTCGGCCAAGGTGAGACCGATGCCACCAAAGCCGCCGGTGATGAGCACGGTCTGGCCTTGTTCAATTGGGGTGTCGGCGGGCAGCAGGGGGGTTGCACGCCATCCTGCCTCATAGCGCCGCACACCGCGCAGGGCCGCCACATGGCTGCGTGGCGCTTGCATCAGATCCTCGAGCACCTGTGTCACCAGCGGGGCATCGACACTGCGCGGGGGCAGGGCCAGATCGAGGATTGCCGCCGTCACGCCCGGCATTTCGCGCGGGATCACCCGCAGCGGGCCCATGACGGTGGCCTTGGCGGGATCGCGCAAGCCCTCGTCACGGACCTGCGCCGCGCCGTTGGTGATAGCGGTGATGTGGAGCGGGCCGGAGAGGCCTTCATCCGCCATGGCCTGCGCCAGAAAGAGCAGGCTGTAAAAGCCCTGTTCCTGAACGCGGTGAAAGAAGCTCGATCCGGGGCGGTGGCGGGCGTCTTGTGTGACCAGCCAGAAATGGGCAATGCGGGTGGGCACGCGCCCCTCGGCTGTAAGCGCGCGGATGAGGGCGTCATAGCCTTCGCGCCCGCGTTCGGGCGAGAGGGCGTAGCGCCCCGGCGCAAGCTGGGCAAAGGCATCGCCTGTGGTGACGTACGTCACCGTATGTCCCGTGGCGGCAAGCCGCTTGCCCACGGCTGAGCCAAGCCCGGCGCCATCCTCGAAGATGAGCCATGTCTGAGGCGGCAGTGCGGCCAGATCAGCCTCGGTTGTGATCTCGACATCGGCCAGATGGGGCCGCCAATGGGGCAGGTAGCCCCAGTCGGTCAGGTCATCGCGGCGCGTTGGCCATTCTGATTGCCCGGTGTCGCGCGCCGTGCCGGGGGTGATGAAATAGGGTTTGTGCTGAAAGGCATAGGTGGGCAGCGGCACGCGGGTGCGCCGTGTCTCGCCCCAGATCTGATCCCAGTCGATGGCGACGCCCACCGCCCATAGCCGCGACAGCATCGCCATGAAATAGGCATCGTCGGCGATGCTATCCTCGGGGTGGCGCAGGGTGCCGATGATCTGATTGGCGCTGATGGCACCATGCGCCTGCGCGAGAGAGCTCAGCGCCTTGCCCGGCCCGACCTCGAGAAACACGCGTTTGCGGCCCTCGGCCAGACGGCCCAGACCATCGGCGAAATGGACGGTGTTGCGCAGGTGGCCGACCCAATAGGCGGGATCGGTCGCCTCGGCGGCTGTGAGGTAGTCACCGGTGCGGTTGGACAGGATGGGGATGTGCGGGGCGTGCAGGGGGATCGACCGCAGGTAATCGCCAAAGCGGGTCAGGATCGGCTCCAGCATCCGCGAATGGGCGGCGATGTCGATGGGGATGCGCGAGGTCTCGATCCCCGCCTCGGCCAGACGCGCCGCGAGATCATCGAGCGCCGCCTGTGGGCCAGAGGCCACGCTCAGCCCCGGCGCATTGACCGCCGCGATGTCGAGCGTATCGCCCAAATAGGGGCGCAGCGCCTCGGCGGACAGGGGCACGCTGAGCATCCCACCCTTGGGCACCGTGTCGAAAAGTTGCCCGCGCAGATGCACCAACCCGATGCACTCCTCGAAGCCCATCACGCCTGCAAGACAGGCGGCGGTATTCTCGCCCATGGAATGACCGATGAGGGCGGCGGGGGTCACGCCCCAGCTCTGCCAGAGCTGCGCCAGCGCGTATTCGGTGATCATGATCAGCGGTAATTGCACCGACGGGCGTTTCAGCTGTTCGGCGGCGGTGGCCATATCGGCAGGCGATGGCAGCCAGAGGGCGCGGATGTCGTAATCGAGTTTGGGTTGCAGCACCGCAAGGCCACGATCCATCCATTCGGCAAAGACCGGCTCGGTCTCGTAAAGGTCGCGCGCCATGCCAGCATATTGCGCGCCGCCGCCGGGGAACATGAAAACCACATCCGGGGAGTCGAGTGCCTCATGGGTGAAAACGCGGCGCGGATCGCCCTTTTCCAAGAGCCTTGCCGCCTCGTCATGGTTGCTGGCTACGACCACGCGGCGGCGTTCAAAGGCGCGGCGGCCTTGCTTGAGGGTCCACGCCACATCTGCCAGCGATTGCTCGGGATGGCTGCGCAGATGGGCGGCAAGGCGGGCGGAATTCTCATCAAGCGCCGCCTTGGAACGGGCGGAGATCACCAGCGGCTGAAACGGCCAATCGCTGGCCTCGGGGGCGGCGCGCGCGGGGGGTTCTTCCAGAACCACATGGGCGTTGGTGCCGCCCACGCCCAGAGAATTGACGCCCGCGCGGCGGGGATGATCGCGGCGCGGCCAGTCGGTGAGCCGGTCATTGACGGCAAAGGGGCTGCCGTCAATGGCAATCGCCGGATTGGGCGCCTCATAGCCCAAGGAGGGTGGCATCTGTCCGTGATAGACTGCCAGCGTGGCCTTGATCAGGCTTGCCACACCCGCCGCCGTGTCGAGATGGCCGATGTTGGTCTTGACGCTGCCGATGCGGCAGAAATCAACCGCCTGGGTGGTTTCGCGGAACGCTTGGGTGAGAGCGGCCACCTCGATGGGATCTCCCAAATAGGTGCCGGTGCCGTGACATTCGACGTAATCGACCGTCTCGGCAGAGATGCCTGCCACGGCCTGCGCTTCGGCCACGGCTGCGGCCTGGCCATCGACCGACGGGGCGAGATAGCCCGCCTTGGCCGCGCCATCGTTGTTGACGGCAGAGCCCTTGATCACGCCCCAGATGTGATCGCCATCGGCGAGCGCATCCGAGAGCCGTCGCAGCACAACGACCCCCGCGCCAGAGCCAAAGACGGTGCCTTGGGCGCGGTGGTCAAACGCATGACATTCGCCATCGGGCGAGAGAATCTCGCCCTCTTTGTAGATGTAGCCCCGGTTCTGCGGCAATTCGATCGTGACACCGCCCGCAAGCGCCATGTCACATTCGCCGTTGAGCAGCGATTGCGACGCCACATGCACCGCGACAAGCGAGGTGGAGCAGGCGGTTTGCAGGCCCAGTGACGGCCCCTTGAGATCGAGGATATGGCTGAGGCGCGTGGTCAGGAAATCCTTGTCATTGCCGGTGTGGCGCAACAGGAACATGCCCACATCATCCACCAGATCGCGGTTGGAGCAGAGGTTGAAGTAGAAATAGCTGCCCATGCCGCAGCCTGCGAAAACGCCGATGGAGCCGGGGAAATGCTCGGGCGGGTGGCCTGCATCCTCGAGCGCCTCCCATGCGACCTCCAGAAAGCGGCGGTGTTGCGGGTCGAGGATCGCGGCCTCTTTCGGGCCAAAGCCGAAGAACTCGGCATCGAACATTTCGAACCCGTCAAGCGGTGCTGCAAAGGGCACATAATCGGGGCGGCGGATCACTTGTGCGCGCTCGCCCGCGGCCAGCAACTCGGCCTCGGACATGCGGCGGATGGCGCGACGCCCGGCGCAGAGGTTTTGCCAATACTCCGCCACGCTGCGCGCCCCCGGCAGGTGCGCGGCCATGCCGATAATGGCAATCTCGGTGCCGTCGGGTGACGGTTGGGTCATTTCATCCGCCATCAAATCCACTGTCCAAATTATACCGGGCCGAACATTGACCTGCAATGCGACTGTTTTGCGGCAGCCCCTTGGCGATAATGGTGTTTTCGCGCCTCACCAGCCCGAGAGCCGCGCCAGATCGGCCAGCGCCGCGTCATTGAGCCAGAGCGCCAGTGCCGCAAGGGCCAGCCCAAGCGCTGCCATTCCCAGATCATGGGCCGGGTCCCAGGCCCGCATGTGCCGCGCCAGCCAGATCACCACCGGATAGGCCAGCACCATTGCCACCCCATAACCCAAGAGCGCGCCCAAGAGGCCGCCCCATTCGAGGCCCAAGAGGAGGGCCACGATCATTGCCGCCGCCTTGGCCAGCGTCAAAAGAAAGAACCGCCGCGAATCCCCGGCCGCCAAGGACGCCTGATCGTAGGTCATCACGACGATCTGGGGTAGTTGCATGAGCGCCATCAGCACCACCACAGCCCCCGCCATGGCATAGCGGTCGTCATACATGATCCCCACCAGCCAGACGCCGAGGAGGGCAAACCCGGCAGATAGCGCCATCAGCCCGCCCGTGACCGCAAAGCGCATGCGCCGCAGCTTGGCGAAATTGGCGGTGCTCTCATGCGGGGGCAGTTCGCGGTAGATCGGGATGAGCAGGCGCCACGTCAGCATATGGCCCAGCAGCAAGGGAAAGGAAGCAAGGAAGAAGCCGATGTTATAGACGCCGAACACATCGAAGCTGAGGTATTTTCCCAGGATCAGCTTATCCGCTTGATTGAAGAGAAAGCCGCAGATGGTGCTCAGGAAAATCCATTTGCCGAAATTGATGAGTTCCGAGGCTGCCAGCCGGTCCCAGCCCATTCGGTTCGAGGCCCCCGGCAGAAAGAGCCAGAAAAGCAGGAGTGCCACGCCCGCGCTGAGCACGCCCGACACGACCAGCGCCCAGACCGAGTGCCACCACCACGCCAGCGCCACCGCCGCCACGATGCCGGTGATCTGCACGGCAAATTCGATCGTTGTCACCCGCCCCCAGCGCAGATGCCGCTTGGCGGTATCAAGGGCTGTGGGGTTGAACCCGGTGATCAGCAGCGTCAGCCCCGCCACCGGCAAAAGCTGCATCAGGAGAGGGTCGTCATAGATCACCGCCACCGGCCAGGCCAGTGCACAGGCCACCAGCCAGAGGCCCACGCCGCGCAGCGCCTGAATGGTCCAGGCGGTGTTGAGGAAGGCGGGATCATCGCCGCGTTTGCTCTGCATGATGGCGGGGCTGACGCCCACGTCTGAGAATTGCATGAGGCCCTGGATGATCACGGATACAATCGCCATGAGGCCGAACGCCTCGGGGAACAGGAGGCGGGCAAGGATGAGGTTTGACGCGAGCCGCAGCACCTGTGCGCCGCCAAAGCCCGCGACGGTCAGCGCCGAGGACCGCAGCGCCCGCGCCAAGAGCCCTTCGCCCGAGAATATCACTGTCAGCCGCTGCATGCGCCTCACTTCCTCGTCGTCCCGGTTTGACCGGGGTTTGCGGTGATTCAGCGGCCCCGCGCCCAATCGCTGCCACCCTGACGCAACCGCACGGCAACCGCCACAGCAATATACGCGACAAGGCCCAGAGGCCTGCGGATAGCGGCGCGCAGCAGCCAGCCCGGCCCATTGGGTCGCGCGTCGTCATTGACCAAGAGCGCAGGGTATTGCCGCGCGATCTCGGTCACGCCCGCATCCTGCCTGCGTCGCACCCGGACGAGCGCGCCGAACCCCTCGACGATGGGCCAATCATAGCGCGCGGGCACCGCGTGGCGTTCGTGCGGCGTGAAATGCAGCCGGGCAAATGTATCGTCCGAGATGATCCCCGGCCAATCGCCCCACCGCGCGCGCCCCGCACGGGTCATGGCAAAGAGGCCGCAGCCGGGCACGCCGTGGTGAAAGAAGGGCACTTGGCGGTAAAATCCGGCATAGAGGCGGCTGAAGAGAGTGCGCGGCGCAGGAAGCACCACTTGACCGCTGGCATAACCCGGTTCCGCGCGGTTGAGCGCCTCAGTGATCTGGCGCAGGAGCGGGGGCGAGACAAGGACATCGGCATCGAGATAGGCCAGCACCGCGCCGCGGGCTGCCGCCTCGCCCGCGTTGAGCGCGCCGGGTTTGCCGCCCTGCGGCAGATCCAGCACGGTGAGCGCCCAATCACGCGCTGCCGCACGGCAGAATTCGGCCTCGGCCACGGTCGCATCCTGACAGCCATTGGCCACGACGATCACCTCTGCGCCGCCGGCCACCGGCTCAGAGGCAAAGACCGCATGCAGGCAATCCCCGATCATCCCCGCCTCGTTATGGGCGGGGATGATGACGCTGAGCCGGGGTGCGGGTTTGTCTGTCAACAAAGGGTTTCCAAATCTGCTGCCCGCCAGCCTGTCCTGAGCCTGCGCGGCATGCTAGACCTTATCCGACAAACTGGCGGCAAGCGGAATCGAAAATGCCTGATCCCCTGAACCTTGGCTATCTGGTGCCTCAGTTTCCCGGCCAGACGCATATCTTCTTCTGGCGCGAGATTGCGGATCTGGAGCGGTTGGGGGTTGTGCCGCATCTTTTCAGCACGCGGCCGCCGCCGCCTGGTCTGGTCTCGCATGACTGGTCCGATGCGGCGATGGCGCGCACGACCTATCTGGGGCGGCCTACGCCCGGTCATGCGCTATCTGGCCTGCTCAACGCGCCGTGGTCCGCGATTCTGCGCGAAGGGCAGGGGGGCGAATTTCTCAAGGATGTGATGATCTGCCTGCCTGCGGCGCGGGCGTTGATCGCGGCCTGTCGCGCGCGGGGGATTGGGCATGTGCATGCCCATTCCTGCGGGCGCGCCGCGCTGATCTGTGCGCTGGCACGGCTGATGGGCGGGCCAAGTTACAGCCTCACGTTGCATGGGCCGCTGTCGGATTATGGCCCCGGTCAGGGGTTCAAGTGGCGGCATGCCAGCTTTGCCACGATCATCACCCACAAGCTTTTGGCCGAAATGCGCGAGGTGCTGGGCGCTGATTTGCCCGCCGATGTGCGGGTGCAGCCGATGGGCGTGGATACCGAGGATTTCAAGCGCGATACGCCCTATCAACCGCCCCGCCCCGGAGCACCTTTGCGGCTTTTTTGCTGTGGGCGGTTGCACCGGGTCAAAGGGCATCAGGATTTGCTCTCGGCGCTGCGGCGGCTCTTGGATCGCGGCATCGACGTGCAGTTGGACATCGCGGGCGAGGATGATGCGGGTGGGACCGGCTATCGCGCCGAATTGCAGGCGCATCTGGAGGCGCTGGGTCTGGGCGCATATGCGCGGCTCTTGGGGGCCATAAGCGGGCCGGAGGTGCGGCGGCACCTGCTGGCGGCGGATGTATTCGTGCTGGCCAGTTGGCATGAGCCGCTGGGCGTGGCCTATATGGAGGCGATGGCCTGCGGTGTGCCGACGATTGGCACGGATGCAGGCGGGGTGCGGGAATTGATCGACCATGGCGAAAGCGGAGTGCTGGTGCCGCCCAAATCGCCACAGGTGCTGGCCGATGCGATTGCGGCGCTGGCCGCTGACCCTGACCTCTGCGTGCGCCTGTCAGAGGCCGGGCGCGCGCGCGTGGTGCGCGATTTCCGCTCTTCCAAGGGGGCCGAAACGCTGATCGCCGGGGCGCGGCTGGGCATTGAGACGTTTCGTTGAAACACGCGAAGCGCGTCGAGCAGTCGGTTCAGCGCAATGTCGAACCGACAAAGCCCTCAACCTTTTCCGAAATTCCATGAAGCGTGGGGCCAAGAGGCGCCGCGCGTCCAACGCGCTGTTCACGGCTTTTCTTGGCTGAAATACTCTGGGGGGGTGTCCTTGGGGCGACGGGGGCAAAGCCCCAAAAACGACAAACCCCCGAAGCATCTGCCCGGGGGTCGTCAAAAGTGCCGCAAAAAACTGCGGAGAGCTCTCTTAGAGCATGCCTTCGCGCTGCGCTTTCTTGCGCGCCAGTTTCCGGGCACGGCGAATCGCTTCGGCCTTCTCGCGCGCTTTTTTCTCGGACGGTTTCTCGAAATGTTGCTTGAGCTTCATTTCACGGAAAACGCCTTCGCGCTGCAATTTCTTCTTCAGGGCGCGGAGCGCCTGATCGACATTGTTGTCGCGAACACTAACCTGCATGTGGTGTCACCACCTTCCTAAGTTAAAGTTGCAATAGATTGCAGGAAGGCGCCGTATAGCAAAGCGCCCCGGATTTGTCTAGGGTGCGCCGGAAGGAGGATCACTGATGTCCGAACCTGATCTTATGACCCGTCTGTTGGGGGCCGCAACGCTGCATGTGCCCTTTGATGGCTGGAGCGAAACCACCCTGCGCCTCGCCGCAGAGGATGCCGGAATTGCGCCCGGCCTTGTGGCCGCGATCTGCCCGCGCGGGGCGGTGGACCTGGCGCTGGCCTATCATGCGGCGGGGGATGCCGCCATGCTCGAACGGCTGGCCGAGGCTGATCTGGGCAGCTTGCGCTTTCGCGACCGCGTGGCCTTTGCCGTGCGCGCCCGGCTGGAGGCGGTCGAGGACCGCGAACTGGTGCGGCGCGGGATGACGTTGTTTTCGCTGCCGCCCTATGCTGCCGATGGCGCGCGCGCCCTCTGGCAGACTGCCGATCATATCTGGACCGCCCTTGGCGACACCTCCGAGGATGTGAATTGGTATACCAAACGCGCCACGCTCTCGGGTGTCTATGGCGCGACCGTGCTCTACTGGCTGGGGGATGACAGCGACGGGCAGGCCCTCACATGGGAATTTCTGGATCGTCGCATCGACGGGGTGATGCAAATCGAGAAGCTCAAGGCGCAGGCCCGTAACAACCGTCTGGTGTCAGGTATCCTTGCCGGACCAATCAGCCTTTTGGGCCGTATCCGCGCGCCACAGAGTGCGCAGCAAGCAGGCATGCCGGGCCGCTGGAATGGCCCGAACTGAACACAAGGAAAGACGAATGACCAAAACCATGCAGGCCGTTGAAATCACGCAGGCCGGCGGCCCCGAGGTATTGCAGACCACCACGCGCCCCATGCCTGCGCCGCGCGCGGGCGAGGTGGTGATCCGGTTGGCTTATGCGGGCGTCAACCGCCCAGATGCCCTGCAACGCGCCGGGCTTTATGCCCCGCCGCCGACCGCCTCTGATCTTCCGGGGCTTGAGGGGGCGGGGGAAATCGTGGCGCTTGGTGCGGGTGTCAGCGCGTGGGCGCTTGGCGATCAGGTTTGCGCGCTGCTGCCCGGTGGCGGCTATGCCGAATATGTGGCCACGCCCGCCGCGCATTGCCTGCCTGTGCCCCATGGCCTCAGCCTCAAACAGGCCGCCTGCCTGCCGGAAACCTTTTTTACCGTGTGGTCCAACGTCTTTCAGCGCGGTGCGCTCAAGGCGGGCGAGCGGTTTCTGGTGCATGGCGGTTCGTCAGGTATCGGCACCACGGCCATTCAACTTGCCCATAGATTTGGTGCGCGGGTTTTTACCACCGCCGGTAGCGATGCCAAGTGCAAGGTCTGCGTGGACCTCGGGGCCGAACGCGCGATCAATTACCGAGAGGAAGATTTTGTCGAGGTGTTGCGCGCCGAGGGCGGCGCCGATCTGATCCTTGACATGGTGGGCGGCGATTATCTGCCTCGCAATGTCAAGGCGATGGCCGATGACGGACGCCTTGTGCAGATCGCCTTTCTCCAAGGCCCCAAGATTGAGCTGAATTTTTCTCAGGTGATGATGCGGCGTCTCACGATCACCGGCAGCACCCTGCGCCCGCAAAGCGATCTGGCCAAGGCGCGGATTGCCGAGGCGCTGCGCGCCGAAGTCTGGCCGTTACTTGAGGCCGGAAAAATCGCCCCGGTAATGGATTCCGAATTCCCGCTGTTTGAGGCTGCCGCTGCCCATGGCCGCATGGAATCGAGCGACCATATCGGCAAGATCGTTCTCAAGGTCGCCTGACCCACCCAAGGCCAGATCACGCGGCGCAGGGCATCAGAAAACAGCCGCCCTTAGAAAACAGCCGCCCTTTGGGCGCCCTTTTCGTTTTGGGGATAGGGGTGACATGGGGACCGCGATAACGCAGCGTTCCGGGGTGACAAGAACGCGGGCGCAAGCCATGGTGCGATGCAGCCAAGGGAGGTCCGCCATGTCCGAATATCCGCATCTTTTGAACCCGCTCGATCTGGGGCATGTGACGCTGAAAAACCGCGTGCTGATGGGGTCGATGCACACCGGGCTGGAGGAAACCCGCGACTGGAACCGGGTGGCAGAGTTTTACGCGGCGCGGGCGCGCGGTGGTGTTGGCCTCATGGTCACGGGCGGCATGGCCCCCAATCGCGAGGGGGGCGTGTTTCCCGGTGCAGCGGGGCTGTTCACGCCTGAGGATATCGCCAATCACCGCATCGTCACGGACCGGGTGCATCAGGCCGGCGGTCTTATCGCGATGCAGGTCCTGCATGCCGGGCGCTATGCCTATGGCAAGGACTGTGTGAGCGCGTCGGCCATCAAATCCCCGATTTCACCCTTTACGCCCAAGGAGTTGGACGAGGACGGGATCGAGAAACAGATCGCCGATATCGTCACCGCAGCCGCGCGTGCGCGCGAGGCAGGCTATGACGGGGTCGAGATCATGGGGTCGGAGGGCTATTTCCTCAACCAGTTCCTTGTCACCCATACCAACAAGCGCACAGATCGCTGGGGCGGCTCGTATGAAAACCGCATGCGCCTGCCGATCGAGGTGGTGCGCCGCACCCGCGAAGCCGTCGGTCCCGACTTCATCCTCATCTATCGCCTGAGCATGATCGACCTCATCCCCGAGGGCAGCACCCACGCCGAGGTGGTGCAATTGGCCCGCGCGGTCGAGGCGGCGGGGGCGTCGATCCTCAATACCGGCATCGGCTGGCATGAGGCGCGGATCCCGACGATCGCGACCTCCGTGCCCCGTGCGGGCTTTGCCTGGGTCACGAAAAAGCTGATGGGCAAGGTGGGCTTGCCCGTCATCACCTCGAACCGGATCAACACGCCCGAGGTGGCCGAAGAGGTGCTGGCCGGGGGCGCGGCCGACATGGTGTCGATGGCGCGGCCCTTCCTTGCCGATGCGGAGTTCGTGAAGAAGGCGGCCGAGGGGCGCAGCCAGACCATCGCGCCCTGCATCGCCTGCAATCAGGCCTGTCTCGATCACACCTTCTCGGGCAAGCTGACCTCTTGTCTTGTGAATCCGCGCGCCTGTCACGAGACCGAATTGACCATTGCGCCCGCTGCGGCACCCAAGCGCATCGCCGTTGTCGGTGCCGGTCCTGCGGGCCTCTCGGCGGCGATCACGGCGGCGGGGCGCGGGCATGACGTGACGCTCTTTGATCGCGCGACAGAGCTTGGCGGTCAGTTGAACATGGCCAAGGTCATCCCCGGCAAGGAAGAGTTTCGCGGGCTGGTGGATTGGTTCGGGATCATGGTGCGTGAGGCGGGTGTTGATCTGCGTCTGGGGCAGGAGGTGCGCGCCGAGGATCTGGACGGGCTCGATGCCGTGATCATCGCCACGGGTGTGGTCCCGCGTGATCCGGGTATTCCGGGGCAGGATGGGCCGAACGTGGTTAATTATATCGACGTGCTGCGGGGCGGCGCAGAGGTGGGGCGCCGCGTGGCCGTGGTGGGCGCGGGCGGCATCGGGTTCGATGTGTCCGAATACCTTGTGCATGAGGGGGTCAGCCCGACCGAGGATATCACGCTCTGGCGCGCCGAATGGGGCGTGGGTGATCCGGCAGAGGTGCGCGGCGGCCTGGCAGAGCAGGGGCCGCAACCAGAGCCGCCCGCCCGCAAGGTCACGCTCTTGCAGCGCAAGGCAGAGGCCCCCGGTAAGCGTCTGGGAAAAACAACGGGTTGGATTCACCGCGCCGCGCTCAAGATGAAGGGCGTCGAGATGATCGGCGGTGTCAATTACGAGCGGATCGACGCGGCGGGGCTGCATGTGAGTTTCGGCGAGGCGCGCGAACGCCCAACGCTGATTGAAGTGGATACCGTCGTGCTCTGTTCCGGTCAGGTGAGCGATCGCAGTCTTGCCGATGCGCTGGAGGCACGGGGTATCACCGCGCATGTGATCGGCGGCGCGGATCTGGCCGCCGAGCTTGATGCGAAACGCGCCATTGATCAGGGCACGCGGCTGGCTGCCATGCTGTGATGCGGGCTATTCGACGGTGATCGTGATCACCTCGGACACCACGGGCGGATTGTGCGGCACATGGTTCATGTCGCCCATGACCAGTTGCAATGTGTGCGTGCCCGGTGCCAGATCCAGCGTCACCTGCGTCTGACCGCCGCCGAAATGGCGGTGATGGTCATCTGCCGGCAGGCCGACGTTCAGTTCCCCGGCGCCATCCGGCCCGTCGCCCAAGGGAGGGCGGTTGACCAGAATGTGATGATGGCCTGTCGCCTCTTTTTCGGTGCCGGCAGGGGCCACGCCCATGCCCTTAAGGCCAAAGACGACCGTCACCGGGGCGCTGACGGTGGCGCCATCCTCGAGATTGACGAAATAGACCTCGGCCCCCTCGGGCGCGGGGGTTTCCCCGGCAAAGAGGGGTGTCGTGAGGCTCAGAAACGCGGTGGCAGTGATTGCGATGATGCGTGTCATGGTGGCTCCTCCCAATGTAACATTATCATAAGTGTTGCGATGGCCCAGCCCGTCAACAATCACAGCTTGGTGTTTCCGTGTTTCTTTGTTGTGAACGATGCTGGTGAAATCCAGATATTGTCTGGCAAGCGCCCCAGTTGTGCCCGATTCTCCCGCCACAAAGACCCTCAAGACACAATGCAGAGGGACGAGTATGGATCGCCTGACCGAAATGGAAGCCTTTGCCACCGTGGTGGATCAGGGCGGATTTACCGACGCAGCGCGCAAGATGGGCATTTCCAAATCCGCCGTGTCCAAGCACGTCTCATCGCTTGAGGCGCGTTTGGGGGCAAGGTTGCTCAATCGCACCACGCGGCGGGTTAGTCCGACCGAGATCGGGCTGGCCTATTACGACCGGGCGCTGCGCGTTCTCAATGACGCGGGCGAGGCGGATGCACTGGTCAGTTCGATGCAGTCTGACCCTTCGGGTCTCTTGCGGATTTCTGTGGCGACCGATTTTGGGGTCAATCATCTGAGTCCGATCTTGGGTAGTTTTCTTGACGAATTCCCGGACATCACCGTCAACATGGTGCTGAACAACCGCTATGTTGAGCTGATTTCCGAAGGTTTCGACATGGCCGTGCGCATCGGAGAGTTGGAGGACAGCACCCTGCGCGCCCGCAAGCTGACCGAGACCACCAAGCGGATGATTGCCAGCCCCAGTTATTTCCAGAAACACGGGCGACCGCAAAAGATCGACGATCTGAACGGTCACAAGCTCTTGCATTATTCCAGCCAGGCTGGCGGCGCGGTGTGGAAACTGACCGCACCTTCGGGGGAAAAGCGGCAGGTGCGCACGGCGGGGGGCCTGAGCGTGAATGATGGGCAATCCCTGCTCAATGCCGCGATTTCGGGGCTTGGCATCGCCTATCTGCCCTCGTTCCTCTATTCCCGCGCCATGGCTGACGGGCTGGTCGAGGACGCGATGCCAGAACTGCCGCTGGAATTGCAGGGTATTTACGCGGTCTATCCGCCGGGACGGTTCACCCAGCCCAAGGTGCGCGCCTTTATTGATTTTCTGGTCCATCAATTCGCCGACAAGGGTCCGGTGGACTGGTAAGCGCGTCCTCCTCGTCACAAGTGGCGGGTTCTTGCCCCGGCTGCGGTCTGCTCGCCGCGCCGGGGTTTTTCATTTGGGTCTGAGGCGCTGCACAGGCGCTGTGCATTCACTTGATATTGTCAATCGCGCCCTCTCGCCCCAGTTTGTCCCCCGACATTGGTCAACCCCTGAGAGGACAAAGAATGGCAAACCCAAAGCTTCTGTTGATTTCCGGATCGCTGCGCAAAGGATCGTATAACCGCATGTTGCTGGCCGAAGCGGCAGAGGCGTTCGGTCCCGCAGAAATCAGCGAAGGCAATCTCGATCTGCCGCTCTACAATGGCGATCTGGAAGAGGCAGAGGGCGTGCCGGGGGCCGTCAAGCACCTTGCCCAGCAGATCAAGGAGGCCGACGCCGTGGTGATCGGCGCGCCGGAATACAACAAGGGTATCACGGGTGTGCTCAAGAACGGGCTCGACTGGATCAGCCGGGTTCCGGGGGCGGCGTTCAAGGACAAGCCTGTGGTTGTGGTCTCTGCCTCGGCGGGGCGCACGGGGGGCGAGACGGCGCAATTCATGACGCTCTCGTGCCTCACGCAGTTGCAGGCGCGGCTGGTGCCGGGCACGGCGGTGCTGATTGCGGGGGCGATGAACGCCTTTGACGAGACAGGCAAGCTCAAGGACGAGGTGTCGCGCAAGCTCTTGGCGGAACGCATGGCCGCGCTGCGCACCGGAGTGGTCTGAACGAAACGGGCCGCCCGTGAGGGGCGGCCCAATTTCTGGCGGTGGACGCGATCAGACGTCGAGCCACGCCTTTTCATAGTGCATTTCGCGGAACTGATGCGCCTCGACACCTTTGACCTTGTCGGTGTGGTGCAGGGCCTGATTGCGCCAGAAAGGCTGAATCACGGCACCGCTGTCTTGCAGCATCGCTTGCAGCTTGGCCGAATATTCGCGGCGCTTGTCGGCGTCGAAAATACCCAAGGCCTCATCCAGCAGCGCGTCGAAATCGGGGTTTGCATGGCCCGATTCGTTCCATGCCTCGCCCGATTTATAGGCCAGTGCCAGCACCTGAACACCCAGCGGGCGCGGACCCCAGTTGGTCGTCGAGAAGGGATATTTGGTCCAGTCGTTCCAGAAGCTTGCCCCCGGAATCACTGTGCGCTTGACCTTGAAACCCGCCTGACGCAGTTGGTCGCCGATGGCATCGGTGGTAGTGGTGCGCCAATCACCATCAATCGAGATGATGTCGATTTCGGTGTCGCCATGACCGGCCGCGCGGGCCATTTCGATTGCCTTGGCGGGATCAGCCGCAATCGCGGGCAGTTCGGCATATTCCGGGTGGAAGGGGGCGACGTGGTGGTTTTCCGCCGGAATACCCTCGCCATTGATTGAAATGGCCAGCAATACGGCATTGTCGCAGGCCAATTGGATGGCGTTGCGCAATTCCTTGCTGTCATAGGGCGCGGTATCGGCGCGCATACGGGCGACGATGGTGTTGGCCGTGGGCTTGGACTGTTTGATCAGGCCCAGCGCGTCGTAGGAATCGATGAAATCGGCGGTGGATTCGTCGTTGATGTCGATCTCGTCGCCATCGAACGCCGCCACGATAGAGGCGTTATCCTCGCCAAAGTCGATAAAGCGGATACCATCGAGATAGACGTCACCGCCCCACCAGTTGCCATCTTCGCGGCGCTTGTATTCCGCTGCAACACCGATCTCGATCGAGACAAGCTCGAACGGGCCGGTGCCGATGGGCGCCTTGGCCAGATCGCCATCCTCGCCAAAGCTGCGGTGGACGCAGAGCGCGGGATAGTCGGACATGCCCGCGATGATGGTGATGTCGGGGCGCGGCAGGTTGAGGCGGACGGTGAAATCATCCACCCGCTCAATGGCGCCATCAATGGCCTTGTTGGTCTCGGGGTCGATCAGCGTGCCCATGCGCGAGGCCATGGAATTGCCCTCGGCGGCCTTGTCACACCAGCGGTTGAGATTGTGGATCACGTCATCGGCATTGAACGCGTCGCCATTGTTCCAGACCGCGTTCTGGCGCACCTTGAGCGTGTAGGTCTTGGCGTCGTCGCTCACCTCCCAGCCTTCCAGCAGCATGGGCTGAAAGCTGAAGTCAGAGGCCCAGCGCACCAGAGGTTCGCAGAACTGGCGGGCAAGGTTGCCCGGCTCGGACCACGCATATTTGCGCGGATCGGTGATATCCATCACGCGGCTGGCCACACGCAGCACGCCGCCTTTCTTGCCCTCTTGGGCATGTGCCGGGGTCGGGACGGCGAGACCCAGCAGGCCGTAAGCCGCAGCGGCGGAGGCGCCGAAGGTCGAGGCGAGCGCCACGAATTCGCGGCGGCTCATCTTGCCGGCGCGGGTGTCCTCGGCCATCTTGGCGACGACCGGGCGCACGCTGTCGTGCAAGGTGTCATTGGTCATTGTTTTCTCCCTGTTGATCTTGGTGTTTGGGTGCTGTCGTTTTTGGACAGTCTTGCCACCAGTGTTAGCAGGGCTTGCGCCCTGCGCCAGTGGTTTCTGAACGTGCCGGTCTCATTCGGTTCATGTCTCTTCGCCAGCCGGCCCTCCGCCAAAGACTACCGCGATTCCTGTCCATGGATAGCCTGTTTGCGACAAATGCCCGCCAAAATGGCTTGAGGCCGGGGCGGGGCGGGGCTAGATCAGCGCCAAAGGAGTCCCGTGCATGAGCCTCAATACCTTTGGACATCTGTTTCGATTCACCACCTGGGGTGAGAGCCATGGGCCTGCTCTGGGGGCCACGGTGGATGGCTGCCCGCCGGGTGTGGCGCTGGATGAGGCGATGTTGCAGCAGTGGCTGGACAAGCGCCGTCCGGGGCAGAACAAGAACATGACGCAGCGCAACGAGCCCGATGCCGTGCGTATCCTGTCGGGGGTCTACGAGGGGCAGAGCACCGGCACGCCGATCCAGTTGATGATCGAGAACACCGATCAACGGTCGCGCGATTATGGTGAGATTGCCAAGACCTTTCGCCCCGGTCATGCCGATATAACCTATCACCTCAAATATGGCTTGCGCGATCCGCGCGGCGGCGGGCGCAGTTCGGCCCGGGAAACGGCGGCGCGGGTGGCTGCGGGCGGCGTGGCACGCGCGGTATTGGCGGCCTTGGTGCCGGGGATCGAGATCAAGGGCTATATGGTCGCCATGGGCGAGATGGAATTGGACCGCGCGCGGTTCGATTGGGACGCGATTGACGGCAATGATTTCTGGCTGCCTGATGCGGCGGCTGCTCCCGCATGGGAAGACTATCTGCAAGCGCTGCGCAAAAAGCACGATTCGGTCGGCGCGGTGATCGAAGTCGTCGCGCGCGGTGTGCCAGCGGGCCTTGGCGCGCCGATCTATGGTAAGCTGGATACGGATCTGGCCGCCGCGATGATGTCGATCAACGCCGTCAAAGGCGTCGAGATTGGCGAGGGCATGGCCGCCGCGCGCCTCACCGGCAGCGCCAATGCCGATGAGATTTTCATGGGCGAAAACGGGCCGGAATACCGATCCAACCGTGCGGGCGGCATTCTGGGGGGGATTTCCAGCGGGCAAGAGATTGTCGTGCGTTTCGCGGTCAAGCCCACATCGTCGATCCTGACCCCGCGCCGGTCGATCACCGTGGATGGCCAGCCCATTGAGGTTGTCACCAAAGGCCGCCACGATCCTTGCGTCGGCATTCGCGCCGTGCCGGTGGGTGAGGCGATGATGGCCTGTGTGATCCTCGATCACCTGCTCTTGCATCGTGGGCAGGTGGGGGATGGGCCGCGTGGGCGCATCGGCTGATGCCGTTTTCTTGAAAAGAAAACGGTCCGGAACTTTTTGAAAGTTCCGGTGCTTCAGATGCGGCCTTGTCGTGACAGTTGCACCGCCAGAATCCCGCCCATGATCACCAATACCCCGATCAGGTCGCCCAATCGCAGCGCCTCGTTCAAGAGCACGGCAGCGATGGCCACGCCAAAGAACGGGTTGAGGAAATGGAAGGTGGCGGCACGCGTCGCGCCGATACGCTCGACCAAGAGAAACCAGACCAGTGTGGCGGCAAGGCCGGGGATGAGTGTGGTATAGAGAAACGCCACGACAAGCCGGGTGCTCCACTCGATCACGAGGGGTTCGGTGGCAAGGCCGATGCTGCCCACGATCACTGCCCCCACCATCATTTGCAGCCCCACCACCATCAGGAAGTTCCCCCCCGAGGCCGCGCCGCGCACCGCCAGCGTGGCAAAGGCCAGCGCAAAAACCGCGATCACGCAGAGACCCACACCATAGAGGTCCATTCCCCCCTGAAGCCGTGCGCCCATGATGATCACCACGCCAAAAAGCCCGGCAAAGAGCCCCATAATGCCGATCTTTCCAAGCCGCTCCTTGAGAAAGATCCAGCTGAAAAAGCCCACGATGAGCGGCATGGTCGAGGCGATGATCGCCGCGAGGGAGGCCTCGATCGTCTGCATTGCCACGAAATTCAGCCCGAGATAGAGCGCGTTCTGGCATATCCCGAAAATGATTGTGGCGCGCCATTGCGCCCGTGTCAGCCGCCACGTTTGCCCAAGTATGAGGGCAATGGCGATGCCGATCAGCCCCGAGATCAGGAACCGCAGCCCCAGGGCTGTGAGCGGCGGGGCGGCAGAGACGATGATCCGCGCAGAGGTGAAGGCCGAGGACCACATGAGCGCAAAGCCCAGCCCCATGAGGATTGCCCGGATGTCCATGTCTTCGCCTGTCCCGTCTGATGCGCGCGTTTGGCGCGACCATTGAGGAATTACCGGCAGGGTTCAAGGGGCCAGGCAGACAGATCAGCGGATCGGATCAAAGAGCGCGTCGCGCAGCGGGCAGTCGCGCACCACATCGACGCCGCAGGGCACCGGCGTTAAATCACGCGAAAGGCAAAGCCGTGCCTCTTGAATGCGACCCGCCCGACAGGTGATCGTCAGCATGTCAGGCTCCAGCCCCGGATTGGCCTTGAGAAACGCCTCTTCGACCACTTTCGCGGGGAGTTTCACGGACTTGGTGAGCTTGCGAAACACCTCTGGCCGGGTGAGCCGGTCAAACGCCGCGCGCGACAGGGCGTAATAGTCGGCGGCACTCAGCCCCGAACAAGAGCCGTGTTTCTTCCATTGATACCAGGCAAGGCCCGCACTCCCCATCACATCCTCCATCGCGCGGGTCATGGTGCGGGTGGGGGGGGCATGCGCGCTCTGGCAATGCTCTGGCCAGCCGCGATGATACTGTGGCCAGAGGCCATGCAGAACCCAGCCGGTATCAGCTGCGTCCGCACATTGCGCGGCATTTCGCGCGTCACCCTCAAGCGCGCACCATGTCGGCGACCAGCCGAGGCTGAGCACATAATAATCGAAAACGCCCGAGCGGTGCGATTGCGCAGCGGCGGGCAGGGGCAGCAGGACGAGACACAGCAACAGGAGAACGGGAGCACGCATTCTTTGGTCTTTCATTTTATCGGCAAGGCCAGTATAAGCCTCTCAAGTTCCCCAACAATGGAGACCTGTTCCGGCCCGCCGGAACCGCCTTGCAGGTGCCGGGGAAGTTTTGGGTAAAGGAGACCTGAGAGATGTCTATGCCGATCATGGCCAAGGCCACCGCCGTCTGGCTCGTGGACAATACGACGATCAGTTTCAAGCAGATCGCCGATTTCTGCGGCATGCACGAATTGGAAGTGCAGGGGATCGCCGATGGCGATGTGGCGGCAGGCGTCAAAGGGTTTGATCCGATCGCTAACAACCAGCTCACGCAGGAAGAGATCGACCGCGCGCAGGCCAGCCCGACGCACAAGCTCAAGCTCAAGTTCAACGCAGCTGCCCAAGGCGAAGAGACCCGGCGTGGCCCGCGCTATACGCCGCTGTCCAAGCGGCAGGATCGCCCGGCCTCGATCCTGTGGCTGGTCAAGTTCCATCCCGAACTGGCCGACAGCCAGATTGCACGCCTTGTGGGCACGACGAAACCGACGATTCAGGCGATTCGCGAGCGCACCCATTGGAACATCGGCAGCATCCAACCGATCGATCCTGTGGCGCTTGGTCTGTGCAAACAGTCCGAACTCGACGCCGCCGTGCAAAAGGCCGCCGCCAAGAAGGCCAAAGATGGTGCCGCGCTGACCGACGACGAGCGCCGCAAGCTCTTGAGCACCGAGCAGAGCCTTGGGGCCGATGTCGAGCCGCGCTTGCCAACCGCGCTGGAGGGTTTGGAGAATTTCACCCTCGGGCAGGATTACCACCCGGAGGAACGTGAGAAGAAATACGATGCGGAAAGTTTCTTCAACCTGCCGGCCTCGAATGATGAGGACGACGAAGATGACGATCAGGACGGTGGCCGCCGCCGCCGCTAAACCGGTCTGAACCGTCAAGATAGGAAAATGGCTCGGGAGGGTTTCCGGGCCATTTTCATGTGTCGGTTGCGTCTTTGTGTCAGGCCGTTGTGATCCAGATCGCGGCGAGGCTCAGGACATAGCTGGTGGCATGCGTCAGCAGTGCCATGACCGTGGCGCGAAAATCCGGCAGCACCAGCGCCGCGAGAAACCCGACATGCAGCACAGCAATGGCGTTGAGCGAGGTGCGGAACGGCTCTTTGCGGGTCTTGTGGCGAAATATCCCCTGCCCGGTCTTGGCACCCAGCGACCCCCCGATCAGGCAGAGCGTCAACAGCGTGCTCTCTGGCACCCGCCAGCGCCGCTCGATGGCGCAACGCTTGTCCCACCAGAACAGCCCCAGCGTGAGCGCGTTCAGGGTCAGAAGATAGAGCAGGGTCAAGGCAAGTGGAGACATGGCTAAAGGTCTGGATCCATCGTTATGGGGCCGCTAACGAGCGTGGCGTGTCACAGACGCTTGCGTGCCGAGAGGGCTGCGCTGATCGTGCCATCGTCGAGATAGTCCAACTCGCCGCCGATGGGAACACCCTGTGCAAGAGATGTGAGCGTGACTTTGCCATCCAGGTGATCGGCGATGTAATGCGCGGTGGTTTGCCCCTCGACCGTGGCATTGAGTGCCAGAATCACTTCGGTGATCGTCTCCGCCTTGATCCGCGCCATCAGGGCCGGAATACGCAGAACCTCGGGTCCGACCTGATCCAGCGCCGAGAGCGTGCCGCCCAGAACGTGATAGCGTCCCTTGAAGGCCTGCCCGCGTTCTATTGCCCAGAGGTCGGCGACATCCTCGACCACGCAGATCTGGCCATTGGCGCGCTTGGCATTGGTGCAGATGTCACAAATCTCGGTGGTGCCGATATTGCCGCAGGTGGCACATTCCCGCGCCGTGTCGGCGACGGTCTGCATCAGCCGCGCCAGTGGCGAGAGCAGCAGCGCGCGCTTGCGGATCATGTGCAGAACCGCGCGCCGGGCCGAGCGGGGGCCAAGCCCCGGAAGGCGGGCCATCATCTCGATCAAGGCGTCGATGTCGCGGGTGCTGCTCATCTCTGGCTCCGCTTGCGGGGGCAGGTGTTTTTGAGTATTTAGGCCAAAAAGAAGCAGACTTTCAGAAGGGCAGCTTCATGTCCTTGGGCAGGCCCATGCCTTCGGTGATCTTGCCCATTTCCTCTTGGGCGCGGGCGGTGGCCTTGGCCTGCGCATCCTTGATCGCGGCGAGGATCAGATCTTCAACCACCTCCTTGTCATCGGAGTTGAAGATCGACGGGTCGATGTCGAGCGCCTTGAGTTCGCCCTTGGCAGAGCAGGTCGCCTTGACCAGACCGGCGCCGGATTCGCCCGTCACCATGATCGTGTGCATTTCCTCTTGCAACGCGGCCATCTTCTTTTGCATTTCCTGTGCGGCCTTCATCATCTTGGCCATGTCGCCCATCTGGCCCAAACCTTTGAACATGCAGTGATCTCCTGTGGCTTTGGCCCTCGGATCGGGCCATGGAATGAGGGTGCCGCCTTTAAGCATATCCGCAAGGAAAAGGCGACAGGCAAGAGGTGCGGTGTTCAGTCCTCTTCGAACGGGTCCCATTCATCTTCGACCTCGGGCAGCGCCTCGGTCTCGGCATGGGTCACGATATCCTCCACGGTTTTTACGCGGGCGATCTTGGCCCGTGGAAAGGCGGCAAAGACCGCCTGCACCAGCGGATGCTGTCGGGCCTCGGTCTGGGCCGCATCTTCGGCGGCGTGGCGCGCCTCGAGAATGGTGGGGGCGGTGGCGGAATTGACGAGGGTGACGGCCCAGCGATTGCCGGTCCAGCGTTGCAGCGCGCTGCCCAGCCGTTGCGCAAGATCACCGGGCGCGTCGGGCGTAGGGGTGAATTCGATCCGGCCGGGGCGGTAATTGGCGAGGCGGATACAGCCCTCGACCTCGAGCAGGAGTTTCACATCGCGATTGGCGCGAATGAGCTCCAGCACATGCTCGAAGCTGGGGTAGCGGGCAAGCGCTGCTTCGGGGTCTTGAGCCAGCAGGGGCGATGCGCCGCCCTGCGAGACGGGGCCGGTCGGGCCGGAATGGGTGGGCGCGTGGTTTTGGCCTTGGGCATGGGTGGTTTGGTTCGGAGCGGTTTGGGGGCGTGCGCCCCCGCCACCGCCCGGCCCGGTGGGCGGTGCGTCTTGCAGGCGGCGCACGAGATCCTCGGGTGTGGGCAGGTCGGCCACATGGGTGAGGCGAATCACCGCCATTTCGGCGGCCATCATCGCGTTGGGGGCCAGCGCCACCTCTTCCAGCGCCTTGAGCAGCATCTGCCACATCCGCGCCAGCACCCGCATCGGCAGCGCCTGTGCCATCGCGCGCCCGCGTGTGCGTTCATCCGGGCCGACGGTCGGGTCCTCGGCGGCGTCGGGCGTGATCTTGATGACGCTGACCCAATGGGCGATTTCCGCCAGATCGCGCAGCACGGCCATCGGGTCGGCCCCTTCAGCGTACTGTGCCGAAAGTTCGGTCAGGGCCGCCGCCGCCTCGCCCTTCAGGATCAGGTCGAAGAGGTCGATCACGCGCCCCCGGTCGGCAAGTCCGAGCATCGCGCGGACCTGCGTGGCGGTGGTTTCCCCGGCCCCGTGCGAGATTGCCTGATCCAGCAGCGACGTCGCGTCGCGCGCCGAACCCTCGGCCGCCCGGGTGATCAGCGCCAGCGCGTCATCGGCGACTACCTGCAACCGGCGGGTATCTTTGCGGAAGGATTCCACGTCCTCAGCGCGCTCACCGATCCCAACGACTACGCCGGTCCCGGCACAGGCTACCGCGTCGAAGGCGAGCGGTGGGAGCGCT
>JBLRXE010000004.1:0-26650 GCA_047920895.1 Roseovarius sp. | reverse complement strand
GTCGAGAAGCGCGCCCGCGCGGCTGCGCGTCACCTCGGCGCGGAACTGCCCCAGATGGGCGTCGAGCCGCGCCCGCCAGGCGAGCGCAAGCTGCGCCCCGGGCTGGAAGAGCGGCGCGAGCCGCCGCGAGCCGCCGCCGCGCAGCACGCCCACGCGATCCGTCATCACGCCATCATCAAGGATGTTCAGCGTGTCGATTGCCGTCAGGTCCGTCGGGTCCAGCGCGACAGGACGCGCAGGCAGGTCAGGATTGCGCTCTCCGGGCAGCATCGCCGCCGCCAACAGGTCGCGCGGGACATGAACGCCGCCGATCTCCTCCAGCGCGCCACGGATATTGCTCAGATCATGGGGCTGCACGGCAAAGCTGCGCAGATTGCGTGCCTCCTCGGCAAGGGTGAAATACGGATCGGCCGTCACCCCGACCGTGACCGCCTCGGCAAAGTTATCGGGGGTAAAGGTGATCGCCGCGGCAAGGCGCGTGACCGTGCCACTGACCAGCGTGCCGTCCTGCGGTGTGGCCGCGCCGGTCAGGTGCAGCACGCTGCCCGCAACCGACTGGATCTTGAAATCCCCGATGCCAAGACCGCCATCCGTCACGCGAATCATCTGCCCCGCCGCAAAGCCAAGGCTGGCCCAGTCCTGATCGCCGGTGATCATGCCCGACGCATCCAGCGCCAGCCCCCCCTGATACAGCCCGTCGCCCTCTGTCCCGGCGTCCCGCAGAAACACGCGACCGCCAATGGTGGCATCGGTCTGCCCGTCGCTCACGATGTCTATGGTCACATCCGCCTCGGGGCGGGCGGTCAGGCGGATGGTATAGCTGTCCCCCTGCCCGGCCTGCGGTGCTGCACCCTCGGCCCCCTTGATGACGCGGGTCGCGCCGTCACTCTCGACAAGGAACAGGCCCGGCGTTTCGTTATCGACCACCTGCACATCGAGCGACGTTCCGCCAACATCAGCATAAAGACCGCCCGACGATACGACGTCATGCGTGATCCGCGAGATCACCGTGCCATCCGTGATCGCGTCATCCACCGCCGTCACGGTGACAATCACGGGATCAGCAAAATTATCGGTGTCAAACGCCACATAGGCGCGCCCATTCTCGAATTGCAGTTCCGCACCCGACAGCGCGATCTGGCCGTCATGGTCGAGATAGACACGAACCTCCTCGCCCACCTCAGGGGCGCGGCTGAGGGCCAGCGCATAACGGTCGGTCACGGCCTCTGCGCCGCTCCCCTCCAACACCCGGGTTTCCGTGTCCCTTGCACCGTTCGCATCCAGCTGCGTCACGACCAATACGGGGCGGTCATTTTCAAGCACCGTCACCACGACATCCCGCACCACCGCCGCATCAAAGCTGCCCTGCGTGCTGCGCACCTGATGGTTGATCCGCACCGTCCGAGTGCCTTCGGCCACGTCATCGGTGGCAGCCATCACATGCACGACCTGCGCCTGGGTCCAATTGTCGGCGGTAAAGGCCAGCACCAGATCACGGTTATGACGTGTCTCCGACACGCCATTCACGCTAACGCTCCGTGTGAAACCTGCGGTGGCCGCCAGCCAGATCGTATCGGCCGGCAGGTCGCTGACCGCGGCGCGCTCAGCGGAAACCGTGACATACACGGTTTCGCCCGGCTGCGGTGCCCGCGCAAGACGGATGGTATAGCTGTCTACCGCGCCCTGTTCGCTCACCACCGTGCCGGCACCGCTTTCCGAGATGATCACAAGACCGGAAATATCCGTCGGGTCGGTGATGATCGGCGCCAGCCCCGGCAGGGCGACATAGGCATAATCGTCGCCTGACACCGCGACCCCGTGCGACAGCGTGCCGATGCGCCCGTCCGCGATCGCAGAGACCACAGGTTCTGTCACATCCGAAGTGACGTTGAAACGGTCACTCCCAAGCCCGCCGATCACCCGCGTCAGCGTCGCCGCGCGCGTGGAGAGGGCAAAGATGGTGTCATCACCCTCCATCGCGTCCAGTTCACGGACCTCCTCGTTGCCCGCGACAGTAATGCCAAGACCCGCCCCAAAAACCCCGGTCTCGGTAATCACGAAGGCATCATCGAACTCGGTGCCGATCGCTGTCACCTTGTCGAACCCGGCCCCACCGTCCAGCGTGACTGGCACGTTGACATTGTAGAGCAGGGGCGCGCCCGAGAGCGCAAAGGCGCGGAAGGTGAAGGCGTCATTGCCTGCCCCGCCGTCCAGATGCAGCGTGGCCTTGTTGGAATAGACCGCGAAATCGTCATCGCCCGCACCACCGAGAACCAGCATCGGCGCGCTGTTGCCACGGCTCAGCCAGCCGCTTGTCGTTTGCGTCGTGGCAAAGACATCGCCCGCGCCCAGCGCGGCCAAGGTATCGCGCTCGGACCCAAAGACCTGCCCGATGCGGAACAGATCATCGCCCTCACCGCCGTCCAGCGTGGTGATGACCGAGGTGTCATCGGCAAAGAACGCGTCATCGCCTCCCATACCGTTAACGCTCAGCCGTCCGTTGATCCCGGCATCATAATTGATCCGCTCCACCTCGGAAGGTCTGCCATCGGTCTGCGTGACCTCGGCCAGAGAGCCGTGCAGCAGGGCAACCATGCCCGGATCGGTGGCAGTTTCCCAACCGGGAATGAACGCAAGCCGACGCAGCAGGAAGATGTCAGCGCCGTTCTGATGCGCGTCCGCGTCCACGCCGTAGATGTCGAGCACATCCTCCCCGGCGGTCGGCGCGCCGCTGTCCAGAACGTTGATCACATAATCCCGGTAGCCCGCCGCGTCGCGCGTCTGCGACCCGGCGGTGCGGATTTCATAGCGGTCCGATCCGCTCTGCCCATCAAGCGTGAGCGCATAACCCGACACCGTGCCATCGGGCGCGGTGCTGAGCGGCGCACTCATCGACGCGAGGCGCTGCACGAGAAAGCTGTCCTCGTCACCGGCCCCGAGCACGCGGGTCGATCCCCCAAGGAAAACATCCTCGATCACGAAACGGTCGGCATCGCCATTGCCGGCAATCAGCGCCTGCCAGCCTTCATGCCCACCAATTGGCCGGATCGCGCCACGCAGGAACATCGTCGTGCCGAACCCGGTATCGGCGTCGCCATGATCGCCAAAGATCGTGACCCCGCCACCGGCCTCGATGACGCTGTTGACCTGCATCGTGACATCGTCGCCCACCAGAAGCGTGACATGGCCCGCAGCCGAAACGCGGGCGTGATCGACCGGCGCATCCAGCAGGGTGCCGCCCTGCGACAGGAACAGCAGGCTTTCCCCAAGCCCCGCGCCGTCATCGGGCGTGGCGATCAGGTCCGGCGTCAGAAGGATCACGTCGCCCCCTGACGATACCGCCCGCAGCAAGGTCAGTTGTCGGGCGGTTTCGACGATGGCGATTGTTCCAGTCGCCTCGGCAAACAGGCGGCCTGCGCCGCTGGCCGCACTGTCGACGCCCAGCATCCGCGCGGCGCTGCCGATCCCGCCTGCACGGGCGATCAGGTCGATGTCATTTCCGGATACATGCGTTTCCGCAGCACCTGCGCCCTCGATCCCGCCGCTGGCCGCCTCAAGCCGGACATTGCCGGTCGCCGATACGAGAGCTGCCACGCCGATGCTGCCCGCCGTCTCGATCAGGTAGATGTCCCCGGCGGCATCCGCCCGGACCACGCCCGCCCCACCGCCTAGCCGGCTGTCGATATCAAGCGAATGCGCGCGGTCCGCGACCGCCCCCTTTTCGCCGATCGAGCCAAGACGCGCCGTAAGGGTTATGGCGTTGCCCAGCACATCCGCCTCGGCATCTTCATGCGCATCCAGAATACTGCCCGTCAGGGCAACGAGCGTCACGTCCCCGTAACGTGACTCGATCCGCCCGACATTCATGTTGTCTCGGTTTTCCGTCAGGGTGACGAAACCGCTGACCAGTACATCCAGAACACCATCCGCCCCGGCATCCACCAGACCTTCGACATTGACCCGGACATCCTGCGCCGTGCCGATTTCGGGCGCCTGTTCGATGCGGATGTCGGTCCCAGCGATCAGGCCCGGCGCGCTATCCGTCAAATCCCTGAAAACATAGGTGGTCGTGGCGGCGGATTGCGCGGACAGTTTGTCGCCAAAGGTCCGGTCAGGTGCGGTCGCTGTCAGATCATCGCGATACCGCTTTGCGACAAATCCGCTTTTGCCGTCGTCTTTCTGCAATCCCTTTTGCGCCAGCACCTTAACAATTCCCGAGGATGGCGTGAACAGCTCATTCTGCCCCTGCTGGAGTAGGACAAGGATTGCCCCGCCCGCAGCGATATGATCGACCTGCTGCACCAAGGCACCGCTGCCGATGCTGTCCGGAGCAAAGGCTCTGGTGCGGGCCTTGAGATCGACCACCACATCATGGGCCGCATCTGCACGGATCACCGCCGGGGTAAACTCAAGCCCGTTTGGATCACCAATCCTATCGCGCGCAAGAACGTCAAGGCTGACAAGGTCGATGTTCAGCGCCGCACCCGGCGCGCCGATCCCCCCGGCCAGCGCCGTGATGCTGGCACGATTGGCAATGACCAGCGGCGACCGCGTGATACCGTCCGCTTCGGCACTGAAACCGCGCACACCAGCAGAGAGGATATTGCCGATCTCTGCCAACAGCACCACCTCACCGCGAGGATTGTTGATCGTTCCCGCAAGGATCAGATCGCCGGTGCGGTTGCCCGTGTTGCCGCCAAGCTGTCGGATGTCGACCTGCGTCGGCAAGGCCGCGTCACCGACGTTGAACTCCAGAAGATTACCGCCAGACACAACGTCGATGATCACATCCGGTTGTGTATCCGGTTGTGTCTTGTCCATGTCAGCCTGAACATCAATGTTCCGGATCGTCATGGCATAGCCCGAACGGTTCTCGATCCAGACGCTGCTGAACGTGTCGAGCAGGTAGAACGTGCCCTTGGTGCCCGTGACCTGCTCTATCAGCCCTCCGTCGGCGAGGAATTGGACAAAGCCATAGGCGGTCGGCTTTATGTCATTGACGTGGAAGGCACCTGTAACTTTACCGCCCACACCAACACCATCGTTGACGGTGACATTCACCGCCTCGATGATATTGCCCTCCTCGTCGATTTCCAGAACCGGAGTCGCGCCTGCGTGGATGACGACATCCGCATCCCAGTCGATGCTGCTATTGCGGGTCTTGCTACCCTCGGATTTGTTCGAGCCAAAGTCGATCACGCCCGGAGCCCGGGTGGGCGTGCGGATCTGCTCGTTGCTCGCGCCGGGATTCGTCGCGGCAACCAAAAGAGCCGCGGTCGCCGGATCGGCGCCGGGTCCGGCAAAGATCGTGGCCCCTTCGGCTGCGGTGACGCTCGCCGTCAGCGTCAGCGAGGCATCCGAGGTGCTGTTCGCCGCCCCGATAAAGGACCGGCTGCGCGCGATCGAGACCGCCTCGACCTTGTTGTCGCGGTTGTCGGCGCGAATAACCACGCCGGCATTTCCTGTCAGTTGCGCATCCTTGGCAATGGCAATTGCGCTGTTCGCGACCAGCTCGGCGACCGCAGTGGCAATCGCCCCTGCGGCGAATCCTCCACTCGTGGCCTCGGCGCGCGCGAGCATCGTCACATCCGCCGTCCGCGCAATCAGGCTCAGCCGGTCGCCGGTCAGCGTCGCCGCCTCGCCGATAGTGACGTTGTTGGTGGCGCTGAACGCTAGTTTCCAGGTCTTGCCGGCGAGGTTCGCCTCTGCCCCCGCACCCAGGCCCCCGTTGCTGAGCCATGCCCGGCTTGTGAGTTCGCCACCAGTGAGCGCCCGAACCTCGACCAGATCGCGCGCGACAAGGCTGGCATTGTCGCCGATTGTCACGGCATTGACTTCAGTGACTCTAATATTGGCAAGGGACTGCGCCACGTCTATGAGGCCGCCGCCCTCGGTGCGAGGCACCACTTCCCACTCGTGGCGGGCATTGCCGTTAATCCGGATATCCCCGGAGGCTGAGGTCAGTTCGGCCCCGTCAGCCACCGAAACGGTCGTCCAGGACTGGACATTGACATCGGTGGCCGATCGCTTGAACCCGCCCAGCAGGCCAATGCCAAAGGTGGTCGCATCCGCCCGCCCGACAGTCACCGTATCGGCCGAGACCCGCACGTCGCCCCGCGTGCTGGTCAGGCTGGCGTCGTCGATGGTGGTGGCAACGCTGGTCTTGAGAGTGAGCTTCGCGGTGTTCGACGTCACACCGACGGCCGAGACGCTAAAGCCGCTTACCGTGGCCGAGCTTTGCCCGTCCCCCCCAAAGGTCACGACATCGGCAAGCGCCCCGCCGCCTTCGGCCAGCAAACGCCCACTGCCCTCTGCCAGAAGGTCGATCACAAGCCGCCCGGTCCCTGTGCCGGTATCGGTGAAATCCACCCCCTCGATGGAAATGACTTGAACTCCCGGCAGCACCCCGTCGCCCAGATCGAGCGCCACACCGCCCGGTGTCTCGGACAGACGGAAACTGTCGGTCGTGCTGTCCACGATGTAATAGGTCTTGCGGTCCGTCAGCCCCTCGATCGGGAAACGGCCCGGCAGAAAGAAATCATGCGTCTCATCTTCGGCCAGATCACCACGATCAAGCGTCATCCGGTTGGCGCCCTCCCACAATTCATACAGCGGCACGCTCTGCCCGCCGCTCGATTGGGGAATGAGTGTGTATGTGCGCCCAGACACGAGATTGCCGATGGTCTCGACATAATCGAAACTGTGCGTGCCCGCGCCGGTGCTGGTGAAGGCAATGCGTTCGGGAATGAAAACGATCAGGGTCGGCAATCGGTCAAGCTTCTGACCCAGCGAGATCGCGTCGGCGCTGCTGCTCGCCAGCATGATCGTGTCGGCATCCAGCACGGCAACGAAATAGGTGGTGCCATCGCTCAGCCCGCCGATCGCCTCGGCGTCACTCTCGGGTCCGACCCGGTAGGTCACCGCATCGCCGGAAGAGAACCCGTGGTTGGCAAGAGTAATCGTGTGGTTCAACTGGTTGTTGATCGGCCAGTCAGGAACATCATTGGTCACGGCGCCCGACGCAAAGGAAACCTGCTTTTCCTCTCCCCCCTGATACACGAGCTGCATGCCATGAATGAGAGGATCATAACCCGGCAGGGCCAGCCGGTTCGAGGTCGCGTCAAACACCAGCGGATCCGTGGCACCCTGGGCTGTGCTGAGCCGCACTTGCAGGAAATTCTGCTCGACCGCAAAGGAATCCGGCCCGTCATATGTCACCGCATCGCCATTGGAAAAACCGTGACCCTGGATCTGGAACGTGCCATCCACCAGTGCGTTTCGTGCATCGAATGTAACTGCGGTCTGCACCTGGCCGTCCGCGACAAGCTTGATCGTGCGCGCGTCGATCACCCGGACGGTATAGACCTCGCCATCCACGAGCACGCCATCGCCGGGCTGTTCGGTTTGGGTGGTGCTTTCCGCAACATAGCGGACACGGTCGCCGGATCTGAAGCCGTGATCCTGCGCAAAGCGGATCACGTCGAAGTCGGTATCAATGCCGATGCCCGGCTCGCGGCTGACGGTGGTGTCTCTTTCGAAATCCAGGCTGAAGAAGCGGCCCAGCTGAATCGTGGTGTCATCGACGCGGATCACGCTGTAATCGCGCCCGGTCTCCAGCCCCAATGCCGCGGCATCGGGGCCGTCATAGCGCACCCGCATCCCGGTGCTCAGCCCGGTGTCATTGTTCAGGCTGATGGTCTCGGCAACCGTGTCCACCCGGGCTATCGTCGGATCAAAGGCGGTTGCGTCGATGTCATAGATGGCCCGCACGGTGATGTCGCCACCCGCCACCAGCATCGCCCCCTCGGCGACCGAAGCAAGGGTCGTCGGATCACTGGTTGCGGTCACGCCGGGGTTGATGTCGGTGGTTGCAAGCGCAACCCCCACATCCACCGCGCCCCCGCCTGCGGCCCGCGCAACGCTATCGGCCTCGATCCCGCTTTTCGCCTCGATACGGATCGTGTCCCGCGCGACAAGCGCGACATCCTCGCCAATCTGCGCCTTGCTCGTAGCGGTGACCGTCGCGGTGGATCCCGATACCCGGACCCCGAGAAAGCCGCCCGACCCAATGGTGGTCTCGACGTAATTCTGGCTGATGTTCTTCGACTCGACCGTCACACTGCCTGCGCCAATCCTGGTGTCACGCCCGGCTGTGCCGCGAATCTCCGCCGTTGCGCTGCTGGTCACGACGATCTTGCCGATCATCGCCCCCGCCGCGATCAAACCGCCCGATCCGCCCGATACAAGTGCGCGTATGCCGGACTTGGCCTCTGCCTCGACCCTGAGTTCCTCGGTCACCACGATCTGTGCGCCCGCGCCGATATAGGCCAGCGCGTCGCGCTGGTCGCGCAGGGTGACGACACCGGCACTGCCCGCAAGGATCCCGCCCGAGCCGCCAATAGCCATGCCGGGGCTGCGTTGCGAACCCTGATCTGCACGCGGCTCGTCAATGGCCAGGATCGAAACCGCGTTGACCGACAGGCTTTCGACGGTCTGACCGTCAATGCCGCTGACGCCGATTTGCGCGTTTTCACCGACCGAGGCGGTCACATCGCCGCTGACCGTGACATCCACAACCGCCGCCGCGCCGCTGACTCCTTCCGAAATGGCAATCGCGATTGCCTCCGGCTTGAGCGTGACGTCGCTCATGGCTTTCAGCGTGATCGCCCCCGCACGGGTGATCGTCACATCATCTCTGAGGCTGGCCTCCACATCGCTGGTCTCGCTGATCACGGCAACGCCAGCGGACAGCGCGCCGAACGCAGCCCCGGCGCCGGCAAAGGCGGTCAGTTCCGCCGTCTGGTCCAGCCGCGCATCAATGGAAACAGTGCCGCCCGCCGAAAGGGTGCTACCCGTCTCGACAAAGGCGGTCACGTCGTTATCGATCGTCATGATGCCGATGCCGCCACCCGCCCCGAGCAGCCCGACGCCAACCCCACCGACGATCACGTCGATTTCCGAGGTCTGCCGCGCATCGATGTCGATATCCCCCCCCGCCGTGACGCTCGCGCCAGCGGCGATAAAGGCCGCAGTGCCCTGCGGGATGGTGAACGTATCGCCGTCAACCGGGCCACTGGCGGGGGATGCGGCACCGGCCACCTGCGCCACGATCACCTTGTCTTGCGGCTGGGGTGCGTTCGGATCAGCACCGGGGGGGGGTGTCAGCTCGGATGTCAGCCCGGCGATGGCACCAGATCTGGGGTTGCTTGCGGCCGTGTTGGTGCTGGCCTGGGGGCTGGAGCCGGTGAATGCGCTTGCTGTTTGCTGGGTGTTATTCTCATCGGTGAACTGATAACCGGCCTCATCAGTGGCATCATTGTTGCCGCCGATGCCATAAACCGCGACGCCGGCAGCCAGACCCACGGCCCCGCCAGCCGCCGCGAGCACGACCCCCTCGACCGTCTGGTCCGACAGCGCGGCCACGGAAACCTTGTCACGCGCCGTGACCGATCCGCCGATATAGGCGGCCGTATCATTGCGGATATCCGCCACATTCACGCCACCGGAAGCGGCAACCGTCCCCAGCGCGACGCCCCCGGCAAAGACAAACAGATCCACCTCGTTGAACGCCGCGACATGCACGCTCTGGCCGGTGCCGAAATCGACACCGCTCTGGGGCGCGTTCACGGTGGCCCCGGATTCGATGGCGGCGCGGGTATCGGAATCGATGAACTGGACCGCGACAGAGCCGCCGATCGCTACGCCCCCCGCCGCGCCCCCTGCGCCCACCACGTCGATGTTCTCGCGGCTCTGCGCCTCGACGATGACACCGCGCACCTCGTCCAGATCGTCGCGCGACGTGCTTTCACCGGACAGGGCCATGACGGTGCCACCCTCGGCACGCGCCGTCACCTCTGCCCCGCTGCCGATGATCGCATCCGTCGTCTTGTCCACAGAGACCACGCTGATCGCCGCGCCGACCGAAGTCCCGCCCACAGCCAGCGCCACCCCGAGCGTGTCGATATTCGTATCATCCGCCGCCGTGACGACGACATTGCCGCCCGCCTCGACATTCGCCGCACCGGAAATCGCGGCGGTGGTGGTGCTGGTCAGGTCCAGCACCTGCACCGCAGGCGCGATCGCCGCGGTGCCGCCGCCCGCAAGCACGATGCCGAGGGCCTGGACGTCTTGATGCGCGTCGGCACGCACCGATATGTCATCCACAGCGCGCACAAAGGCACCGTCGATCCGGGCCGTTGTCGTCAGATTGGCCACGCCGGCATGAACGACCGGCAGCACCGCCACCCCGCCGACCGCCGCGCCCGCGACGATGCCAAGGTGGTCGATGGCCCCCCCTGCCCCCACGCGCACCCGCTGTTCGCCACCCTGCTGACCCGTGGTGTCGTTGATCCGTGCCCCCGCACCAATCCCTGCCGTGGTGTTTGCCGTGATCACCGAAACGACAACGCTGCCGCCGATGGCTGCGGCCCCGCCAGCCAGCACACCGCCGAAACTGGTCGCATCCGAGACACTCGACGCGGTGACCGACAGCCCGCGGAATCCTTCCTCTGTTGCGGCAGCGAATTTGCGATCCGCAAACATGCCGTCGGTGTCATCAAGGTTGGTATCAAAGGTCGGCAGCCCAAGATTGAAATTGCCGCTATTCGCACCGGAGAGGTTCTGTTGCGATACATTGACACCATCGGCCCCGACCGAAAGCGCCGTCACACCGGAAGACCCGCCGACGTCGATCGTTCCCGTGCGCACACCGTCCAGTGCCGCCCGCAAGCCCTTGGCCACGACGCGGGCGTCCGCGTCAATTGTGGATGTCGTTGTGTGGTCAAAGACCGCCACCCCAACCCCGGCACCGATCCCGGCAAACCCCCCGGCCGCAACAGAAATCACGATGAAATCCGCATCCGTCGCCTGCGCCGCGTCGACCAGGACAGAGCCTTCGGCCACCACATCCGCCCGCGCACCGATCCGCGCGATGGTATCCGTGTCATGCACATAGACATTCGCATTGAGGCCGACACCCGCCTTGGCGCCCACGGCCACGCCGATGACCACCGACACCAGCTTGTCCCGGCTCATGGCCTCGACGATCACGTTGCGGTTCGCGGTGATCTGCGCCGGGTTCGTCGATGTGGCGCTGTTGCCCACGATCTCGGCGGTGGTGGTCTTGATGATCGAGGTGATATCGGCCCCGATCCCGACACCGGCGGTGCCGCCTACCGCAAGATTGCCTGCGACGTGAACCATCAAAAGATCGTCAGTGGCCCGCAGGATGACATCCTGCGCCGCGCCCGCATCCGCGCCCGGGGCCCGGTTGATGGCATTGTCGCTGCCGATCCGGGCCGTCGTCGTTTCGGTGATCACGGTGATCGGCAAGGCCCCTGCCACCGCAGCCGCCCCGCCAACGGACCCCTGCACCGCAATGCCGATCAGGTCTTCCCATGAGTCCGCGATGACCGCGACGCCCTGCACTGTCTCGCTGCGGGACGCGCTGGTCTGTGGGCGGTTGTCATGCGCCGTCGCGCGCAGGACACCATCCCCCAACCCGCGCCCGGTCAGGCTGGCCCCGGCAAATGTTTCGGCAATCACCTTGTCATCGCGCACCAGCACAAAACCACTGGCCCCGACCCCGGCCTTGCCGCCGACGGCAACGCCGCCCTGAATGATCTGAAGCGCGGTCGTGCCAACCGCGTCGAGCAGCACCGTATCTTCGGCAGTGAGCGCGGCACCCGCGCCAACCAGCGCCTTGGTCTCGCTGTTCTGGACCACGACGCCGATGGCGGCGGTAATCCCCGCCGACACGGCAGAGGCGGCCAGCGCCGCATCGACAACGGTCTGTTGCAGCTTGTGGCCCGCATCCAGCACGATATCGCCACCCGCCGTCACGCTGGCATCGCGCATCGCCTGCGCGGTCACGAAATCATTGCTGACCGCTACGGTAATCGCACCGCCAAAGGCCGCGCTGCCAACAGCAACCGCCCCGGTGAAAATCACCGAGCGCATGGTCACGTCAAGATCAGCATCAATCCGCACCGAGCCATCCGCCTGCACCACAGCATGCGCACCCACCGTCGCCGTGACCGTGCGATGATGCACATGGACGTGGATCGCGGCACCGGCGGCGCTGCCCCCGAGACTGACGGCCACACCGCCGACAACGGAAACCCCCACAAGATCGTGGACCGCATCCACCACGACATCGCCACCGTTGAACGCGCGCACCGTGGCCTGCGAGGTCGCCGTGCCTTGATCGCTGCCGATCCGGGCCTCGACGGTGCTGGCGTTGGTGTCGATCAGGATCGAACCCTGCCCCGCGAAACGCGACCCCGAAAGCGACACGCCCAGGACCACGTTGATCATGTCGTCATCGGCCTTCGCCTGCACCGCGACCCCGTTGACCGTGACCGCCCCGCCCGGAACCTCGGCCAGGCTCAGCGAGGCCCCGTTCGATTGCGCCGTGACACTGGCACCGTCATCGACATGCGCCAGAACCTTGCGGTCATAGATATTGGTGCTGGTCGCGGCGATCCCAATCGTCGCGCGCCCGCCAAGACCGACCCCGCCCGTGACCGTCACCATGGTGATCCGGTCAGCGGCGACAACCCCCACATGGCCCTCCGCCGCAACCGTGCTGCCCGTCCCGATCCGCGCGTCAACCTCGCCCGTGACCAGATGCAGCGCCAGTTGCCCCGCGCCCGCAGCCCCCGTCACCGATATGCCCGCGCTCAGCACGACCGAGGCCAGCGTGAATTCGTTCTGCGCCAGCACCGTGACATTTCCACCTGCCGTCAGACTGGTGTTGTCCAGATGCGCCCGCACATCCTCGTTGCTGCTGGAAACGCCTATGGCGGCACCGACACCGGCATCGCCGGTGACAACCGCCCCGACCGCCCCGGCAATCGTGACGATCAGCCGATCGGACCGCGCGATGATTTCGGCATCGCCTGCAAGGTCGATGACGCTACCCGTCACCTTCGCGTTCACATCGCCCGTAAAGACATGGACGTTGACCGACCCGGCAATCGCCACCTTGCTGCGCAATGCGCCTGCGCCGCCCACGGACACCCCGATCAGCAGGTCGCGCCGCGATGCCTCGACCTCCAGCGCGCCGGCAAAGATCGCCGCATCGGTCACCAGAGCATCAACAAAGCGTTCGGCAACCGCAATGCCGACCGCCCCGGCCAGCGCCGCAGTGCCATCACCGCTGAGATCAATCGCGCCACCGCCGTCGATCATCACGGAATCGCGCTGGTAATCGGCCTTGCTCCGCACCGTGCCAGCCGCGCTTATGGTGGCGCCGGCACCGATGGCGGCGGTCACGGTCGCCGCTGAAAAATCGACGATCACAGCGCCCGCCGCCGCAACGCCACCCCGGTCGCCAGAGGCGTCGTTGGCCATCTGTGCGCTTGACGTATTGTTGGGGGCCAGCCCACCGGCATTGTTGGAATTGCCGCCAGATCCCGGCCAGGTGGAGTTGAACCCGTCGGTCGGCGTGCCCGCGCCGAACAGGTTGCCCAACCCCTCGAAGATGCCACCCGGCTCGGTCCCGCCGTCGCCGCCATCACCATCTGTCGGTGCATCCGCCGTTTTTGCAGATCCGGCCAATGCGATCTGGATCAGCGCATCGCTGCGCCGCGCCTCGACATTCACATCACCGCCCGCCACGATCCGTGCATCATCGCGAACAACTGTAGAGGGATCGAAATTCGCGACCGCGCCGTCGCGGTCAAGGATCATCGCGCGGGTGGTGGAGTTGACCACATTCACCCCGACCGCCGCGCCAATCGCCGCCTTGCCCGTCGTCTCGGAGCCGGTCAGCGTCACGTTGACCTGCAACACCGCGCTGTCGGCATCCAGCACGACATCGCCGCCCGCACGGATGCGCACGGACTCGTCCACAAGCACCTCGGTGGTGCCGCTCATCACATCGACCGACACCACACCCGAAATTGCAACATCGCCGCCGTCGGACCCGATTTCGTGGATATTCACATGCAGATCACGCGTCGCCGCCGTCAGGCGCACATCGCCCGAAGTGCCCGTCAGGCTGGCCCCGGCACCCACACCCGTGCGCGCAAGATTGTCAAAGACACGGATGCCGACGCTAGCCCCAAAGCCGCCCTTGGCCCCGTCATCATCGTCATCGCCAGCGTCATCAGACTGGAACCGGCCCACCGTGGCCCAGAAAATATCGTAAAGGCTGGTCAACCCGGTCAGGTTGATGCTTTCCATCTCGGAGTTGGAGGCCAATGTCAGGTCGCCGCCTGCCGTGATGGTCACGCCGTCCGCGACTGCGATTTCCGCCCCGCTTGAGAGGATCTGGATATTGATATTGCCGTTGATGACGTAATCGGCGCTGTTGGTGGCCTCTTTGATGGTCTTGGTCCTTGCCGTGCCATCCGGGTTCAGCTCCGCGCGCCCGTTCTGGTCCAGGACGGTGACCTGATCTTCGGGCCGGTCAGAGGCAAAGCTGCCACCGCCACCGGAATTGACATAAGAGGTAAACAGAAAACCCTCGACGCCGAAAATGCCCCAGCGGCGATTCTGGATGATGTCGAGCGGAAAGTTGATCCAATCGTTGACGATCTCGTTCATCGCCTCGGCATAAGCCTCGTTGGCCTCTACCTTGGCCTCTTCCCGCTCATCCTCGTCCGCGATCTCTTCGGCGGCGGCCAGATCGTCCTCAAGCTGCTTGTTGGCCGCAATGACGTTGCCCCAGATCAATTCGTCAATGGTGATCTGGTTGGGAATGAGCGCATCCGCCGCTACGGTGACATCACCCTGCGCCACAAGTTCGGCGCCGCTCAGAAGCGTGACCCGCGCATCGTTTTCATAGACCGACACGGCAATGCCGCCGCTGATCTCGATGTCTGCCCCCGGTTCGGTCGCGCCGGACGCGCCGATGTTGGGGTTGTCGATGGCCATTGCCGCTACGTCAATTGACCCGTCCGCCGTGATGTTGCCTGCGATTTTCACTTCGGCAAGGTTATGGCTCACCAGCACCGCCACACCAGCGGCCCCCGCCACCTTGCCGGGGTTCTCGTTGCCCAGATCGTTCAGCGCCCCCTGATCGCGCAGGTTGTCCTGAAGGGTGCTGACGCTTTTTGAAAACTCGGTCTGAAAATCCCCCAGAAGCCCACCCGCGCCCCCGACACCCTCTTTGGACTCACGCACCCAGGAGGCCGCGCCGATGGAATTGGCGGAATTGACGCTCGCCGCTGCGATGATTATGTCGCCGTCCGATCCGGGGCGGGTCGTCAGATCGCCCTGAATGTCGATGATCGCATCGCTTTGCGACACGCTGACCGCCACGGACACACCAAAGCCCTGATTGCGCCCCGGCTGAAAGATCGTCGCGCCGGCGGAAACACCATAGGCGTTTTCGACCGCGACAAAGCGCGACTCGCCTTCTGCAACATCGGCGGGGTCCTTAACTTCGTCGATATTGGCCAGAACCGAGATGCCGTTGCCGGTAATGGCGGCACCGGCACTCACCGTAACAGTGGTGTCGGTATCTATCACACCGACCGCCACGGCAATCGCCGGGCCGGGCACCCGCACAAAGCCGGTGACATTGGGGATGAACCGCGTCAGGCTTTCGAATGCGACGCCAAAGCTGGGATTGATCCGCTCCGCAGTGTCCGAGCCAAAGCCGCCCACCGCGCCCTGAAGCGGATTGACGATGGCCCCCGAGGTCACGGCCGAATCCGCCGTCACCTGATGGGGCGTGCGCGCGTCCAGCGTGACATCCCCCGCAGCATCAATCACAACCCCGGATGCAATGTCGATATTTGCCGATGCCTTGGAATAGACCACCGACAGCCCCGCCACCACGCTCGGGCTGGAGCCATCCACCTCGACCTCACTCACGGCGACAAGACTGACGTCACCGCGCGCGGTGATCATGCTGCCCTGCCCCACGGTGACATCCGCCGACACCGTGCTGGCTATGATCCGAAAGCCAAAGCCGGTCAGGAAATCGGTGATCGGATTATCGACGAGAAAGGATACGATGTCTTCGGCAATCGTCGTGTCGCTGCCCTCGAAGCGCAGGTCGTTCTGGCTGGCCATCGCGGCCTCCAGCTCCGACTGTGTAAAGGACAGCGGCGCGCCATCGCTGCCCTCGATCAGGTTGCCGTCCTTGTCCATCAGAACCAGCGGAAGATCTGCCAGTGCAAGATCCTCGTTGACCTTTTGCAGCACCAGCTGCGGCGCATTCGGATCTGTCAGGTCGATGACCTCAGGCACAGGGATCGCCCCGGTTTCAAGGATCAGAACATATGCCCCCACCTCGGCTATCTGGTAGGAATTGTCGTTTCCGGCAGAATTCTGCACGACGACAAGATCGCCCGCCTGAAATCCGTCATCGGCGAAACTGCCCACCATATGCCCGCGCACCAAAGCCGATACCCCCGACGCGGCAGCAAACGAAACCTCTGCCCCATCGAAATCGCGCAAGATCATGTCGGCCCCTGAAATCGAGGCAACCACGAAGCTTCCGTTTCGCTCGCCGGCGCCCGTGATCTCGATGATCTGGCCCGCAGCGAAAGAGTCTGCCGCCCATGTGCCGGTGTCGCGCATGATCGTGTTTCCGTCAAAGCTCAGCGAAACACCCGCCGCAAGAACCGCGTCGGGATCGACCACCGGGACACCGCGCGAAATCGCCATGCGCTGCGCGCCGTCTGCCGCTGTGGTCACACCGAAGGTGATCAGGTCAGTGCCGGTCATCTGCGTAAAGGCATAGCCGCCAATGGCCGCTTGAAACCCCGATGTGAGGGGCGATGGCAGGCTCGTTCCGCCCGGCAGTTCGACAATCAGTCCCGTATCGGTCACCGAGAGGATCCGGAAGCTCTGGTTCAGATCGGTCACCGTGTCGGTGATCAGCAATTGCTGACCGGCAGCAAAACCATCCGCGCCCCAAGTGCCAGCGCTGCGCGACAGGGTCGCCGTGCCATCGCCATTGTCCACAAAGCTGGCCGTGCCCCAGTCTTCTGCCTCGGCCACCCGCGCATCCGCAAGCGCGATTTCCAGCAGGCGCGAGGCATCGATGCTGAGGAATATCTCACGGGCATTGGTGGCGTTCACCTCGGCGGTCACGTCGCGCGCCGTGATCGACACGCGCTGCCCGATGTCGATCAACCCCCGGACAATGGGCACGCTGATCCACTCCTGAAGGTTCGACGCGTCCAGCACATCGGCCGCGTTGACAACCAGCGACAGATCGCCCGTGAGGCTGATCACGGCATCGTCACGCACCGTGATCGAAGAACCGTCATAATCCAGCTCCCCGGCTGCAGCCCGGTTGAGCGACGCGAATGTCTCGACCGACAGACTGCCGTCAATGCCGGTCACGCTGCCCAGCGTCAGGTTCGACGTCTCGGCGATGATGATGTTTCCGCGAAACGGGCTGTCTGCGCTCACGGTCGCGGTAAAGCTGTCATTGCCGGTCGATAATCCCAGAACCACCGACATGACCGAATTGGTGAACACACGGGTCTCGAAACTGTCATTGGTGCTGCGGATCTGGAACTGGCCCTCCACGGGGCCATTCTCCAGCACCACATGATCGTCACCCGTCGTGCCCAGCACCACCACCTGAAGATCGCCGCCGCCGACCAGAACCGGCTCGATCCCCTTGTAGGAAAACAGCATGCCGTCCAGATCCAAGGTCGTGACAGCCCCCGAAAGCGTGGCCGTAGGCGCCGCAAAGCTGCCCTCGATCACCAGCGTGTCGCGTCCGCCGTCGCCGCCCTCGACCCCACCGGCCAAGCGCCCCCCAACCCCGAGGGTAAACGTATCGTCCGCATCGTCGGCGCCGATCAGCCATTCCATCCCGGCAAAGCCGATAACGGCCCCGGCGCTTTGCACCTGACCCGATCCATCCCCGTCAATCCGCCACTCGGCGGCCGCGTCGGTGACAAGCACGATGCGGTCCTCGCCCGCACCGCCGTCCACGGCGATGTCGGGAATCGCCATCGCCCCAAAAGAGGCAAGATCGAGCGTCACGGTGTCATCACCGCCGCCAAGATTGATCGTGACTGACCCGACCTGATCAAGCCGCTCGCTTGACAGAACCGCGTTGTTGTCCGCCCGGTCGATCACCTCTAGCCGATGAACCACCGCCCCGGACTGAGAGGCGGCTTCGGCCCGCTCCACCATCCGCACCAGAATATCCTGATTCCGGCTCTCATTGTCCGTCAGGACAATGTCGATGCCCGGCAGATCGGCATTCAGCAGCAACCGCGGCTCAAGAGGCTCCAGAGAGAGCGGGGCCGTCTCCCGAAAGGGAGAGCGATCAAGACCTTTCCCAGTGCGACCGATGCCACCGAGAGACCGCATGAGAATGCGTCTCGCATTGTCACCCGCATGATCGCCGGATGATCGACTTGACGAAAGAGAGGGCGACAGACTGTCGGGAAAATCCGAAATCTGGCTGCCCTGCACCGCGGAAAGAGGTGTATCCTGCTCGCCGGCTCTGCGCTTCAGGCAGCTTTGGCGCCGACGCGCGCGCCGGTTCAGATTGCCCCAGATCAATCCCATCGAGCCATCTCCCGTCCCCAGAAAAAACCGGGCTTTTCTTTTCAATTTGGCAGTCAGAAAATCATTACGCGAGAGCAACAGGCACTTACCCTAACGCTTTGTTATCAAAATCGGAGCCATCAGGCGACTCCAAAATATAACTTTTCCCGCACGCGCGGGCGTCAGTCCAGAGTGAAGCGCACCTTGCAACGATGACCCGCAGGCAATTCCGAACCGGGATTATCCAGCACAAGCCGCACGCCAAAACTGCCACTTCCTGCATCAAAAAGCTTGTCGATAACGCTTACACGCGCCGGGAAATCCCCCATGATCGGCGGCGCGGGCGTGACAATGGCGATATCGCCCTCGCTGATCGCCCCGAATAGCGTCACCGGAAGAAAGGTTTCGACATGTAGCGGATCAATGCGAATCACCGTCGCCACATGGGATTCAGGGTGGAGATATTCTCCCATCGAGCGGGCTTTTTCAACAATGATGCCATCAATCGGGCTGTGAAGAACCAACAAGGAAATCGCCGTGCGGGCGCGCTCCAACTCCTCAGCGGCAATCGCATGATCCATCTCGGCCTGACGCAACAGGTTGCGGCTGGCCGTTACCTCCGCCTCCATATCCTCAAGCGCGCCTTTTGTTCCGGCACCACGCTCGAACAGGGCTTGCGCGCGCTCCAGCCTGCGTTCGAGATATTCCAGACGTGCGGCTTGCCCATCTATCACGGTGCGATTAGCGACGCGCAATTCCTGCACGCGCAACGTCGCCTGCTCCAGTCGCGACGACAGTCTGGCGACGACATCCCCATTGGAAACGACCGAGCCACGATCAACTGTGACCGCTTCGAGGATTCCACCGATCGGACTGGCCAACCGCACCGACAGCGACGGGTCCATGACACAATCAAACGTGCTTGCCCGCGCCTGATCTGCCAGGGCAAGCATCACAACACCGCAGGCCGCAACCCGCCGGAACCTGCTCATGCGTGTTCTTCGGTCGGTGCCGTTTCGGGCGCTGTCTGCGGTTTTGCCAGACGCTCCAGCAGGTCGTTGAAATGTCGAAGGGACGCGAGATGCAGGTAGAGGCATTCCAATTCATCTCGTTGAAACAGGCCCATGACATCAGCGTCGGACAGCGCCTTCAGTTTGGCCCGATCCACCACGCGAAACCCGCCGAGTGTCTTTTTTTCACCCGAACTCAGATTGAACTGCGCCTGCATCGGCTGAAGCAGATCAAGGTCCGTCAACCGCTTGCAAAACGCCTGCGTGCGCTGAAAATGTGCCTGATAATCCTGAAGAAACCGAAGGACATTGCGCGTATACTGTGTCTGCGCGCCCTCAGAGTCGAACAGGCGCTCGCCCACCCCCGTCTGGTTTGCCCCCTCGAACGCCTCATCAACACATAGCGTCAGCGTCTTGCCTTCCGCATCACTTGAAAAGACGAACGGATAGCGACGGACAAAGGCCGGAACATATCGGCCCAGCCACGCCCCCTCAGGGCCCACATTCAGATTTTCACCGTCCTGCACCCCCAGAACCGCCACCGGGAGCACGGCCTCGTCCCCCCCGGCAAAGACGATGGGATATTCGGCCCCGGCCTGATCAAACTCCACAGCCGTCAGGGGGGCCGCATTGATATTGCGGGCAAATCGGAAATCAGGAACAGTCCTCACAGACCAGTCTCGGTGACGTTCCGAGTTCAGAGGTACCACATCGGAATAAAAGAGTTGCTGCATTATGCTTCGGCTCCTGATTTTCTACTGTTGATTTCCAAACACTTTTGAGAAAATGCTACCACAGTCCCGACAACATGGGGAAGCCAAAGAATACCGGCATCGCGTCCTTGGCCAGACGGATACAGCGGCCTTTGCGGTCGTTGCCTGACCATGCCCAGACCGCCCGCTGAGGTGCAGTCCAAAGGATTCCCGCCCAAGAAGTCCAACAAGCGGGCCGACAAAAGCGCGTGACACCGCGACAAGCATGATCGGATTGCCGGCGCACCATTGAGCGACATCGGTGCGCCAGCTCTCTAAAGTGCCGCTCGGCCGCATCTCAGCTATCCGGCGGGACGCAGACTTATCAAGAAACACAATTTCATCTTCACCAAGAACGCACTTGTTGCCCAAAACAAAGTTCGTGCAGCTGTTGTCCATGTCGGCCAGACAACGCTACGCGTCACCTGAGACAGCAGGCCCTTGTGTTAGACGCGAGTGAGGCCTGAGTTTCTTGCCCGGCAAATGACGAGCCTCACCGAGCACACTGCCCGTGCACACGCCTATGCGCGCAAAACGGGCGAACTCGACCAAATGATTTCCAAGATCATTCAGCCAGATGGCCCAGGATCCTATCGAGCTCGGCGAACGCAGTGATGCTGAAGCAAATCAGGTCAGCATGTCCCAGCTCCCGCATGGGTTTCAAACCCGAGTGCCGCCCGTAGATCGGCTTTCCGTTCGCGCCTTTGATCGCATAGAGCGCGGATGCCCGGGAGGACTGAAACTGCAGCCCAGGCTCCACCAGCAACCCCACGGCACGGCGATGCGCCACCCAGAGGTTGGCCGGAGTTTTCGGGCCTTTCTCGAACATCAACTCCGTCACATCGCCCTTGTGCCCACGCAGCAGGTAACGCGCCACCAAGCAGCAGGTAACGCGCCACCAATATGCGATGTTCAGGCAGGTTGGGTTAAAAGCGGACCTGTTTCCAGTTTAACGGGGAGCCGACATAAGGATTTGCAACACCCTACAACTTGGAGCCCCAGCGGGGATGGTTCTCATCTACGATGAACGTATGCGTATGCCTCCGTCCCTCCTGAAGATGCGGGTGGTCGGGAGGAAGGTTATCATGCGTATGCTCAAGTGTTTCCGGATCTTCGCTTGGCCAAAAGCGCGCGGCGGCAAAGATACCTGCACCTGCCAACGTCGTCATCACGCCGATCGCCGGAACCAGACCGAACTGCGTCATCAGCCATCCTGACAGCGGATAGGTCACTAGCCAGCAGGCATGGCTGAGCGCGAATTGTGCGGCGAACAGTGCGGGCCGGTCTTCTGGATGGGCAGAGCGGCGCAATAGCCGCCCGGATGGCGTCAAGACGGCAGAATACCCGAGGCCCACAAACAGCCACGCTCCGAGCAGCACCGGCCAGATCAGTCCTGCCATTGCGACCTCACCCGCCAGTGTGGCCAGCGTCAGCACCATAAGGGCTGCACCGCCGATCATCACCGCCCGGTCCGTAATCCTGTCGAGCAGGCGAGGCAAGAATAGTGCCGCTGCCATCGACCCCGCCCCGAAAGCGAACAAAGTCCACGCAAGGGCGGACGCATCCAAACCCAACATGCCACGCACCAGCACGACAGAATTGACCAGCACCATCGCGCCCGCCGCCGCTGCCGCCATGTTGAGCGCCAGCAGACCACGCAGCCGTGGCGTGGCAAGGTAAATACGGATGCCGCGCGTCGTGCGGTCATAGATCCCACGCGGTGCGGATGGTTGCGGGCTTGGTAAAATAACCGAGACAATCAGCACGGCCGAGGCGGCAAAGCCTGCCACCGTGCCCAGAAACAGCGCGTTGTAGCTGACCATCGCCAGCAACAGACCTGCCAGCATCGGGCTTGCGATATTTTCCAGATCATAGGCCAGCCGCGATAACGACAGCGCACGGGTATATTGCGCCTCATCCGGCAGAATGTCGGGGATCGTTGCCTGAAAGGTTGGCGTGAAAGCCGCAGAGGCGGATTGCAGCACGAAGATCAGACCGTAGACCTGCCAGATTTCGGTCACGAAGGGCAGGCACAGCGCCACGACTGCCCGCACCAGATCAAGCACCACCAGAAACGCGCGCCGGTTCACCCTGTCGGCAAAGGCGGCCGCAACAGGGGCTACACCCACATAGGCCACCATCTTGATCGCAAAGACCGTCCCGAGCACCATCGCAGCCTTGTCGCCCGCCAGATCATAGGCAAGCAGGCCAAGTGCGACGGTGGCCAACCCCGTGCCCAGCAATGCCACAACCTGTGCCGCGAACAGGTGCCGGTAGGTCCGGTCGGCAAGGACTTGCAGCATGGGACGGTCCTAAAGGTAGCGCGAGATCGCTTTCAGCTCTTCACGATCCGCAGGGGATTGGTTGGCATCAAGGCAATGGTCGATATGGTCATGGATCAGGGCGCGTTTTGCATTGGCAACGGCATTCTCGACCGCTTGCATCTGCTGTGCGATCTCGACGCAGGGCTTGCCTGCCTCGATCATCTCGATCACCGCACGCAAATGACCATCGGCGCGTTTCAGCCGGGCAATCAAAGCAGGATGGGTTGCATGGGGATGGGGCTTTATCATAGAACAGAGATATCCCCCCGTAGGGGATAGAACAAGATGGCATGAACAACATGCTGCGGACAGGATCGAGCAAGCAGGAATTCCAGTGCAACGGCTGAGAACTTTCGAACGAAACGCGTGGTCGGCACTTTTGTGTCTGGCGCTGGTCGTATGGTCGATCGCACCTGCGACGGACCATGCACCTTCGGTGTTCGATGTCATTGCCGATCATCGTGCGATAATCGCAGAACACGGGCATACCCACGGCTTTCAGGAAGATCTGCAATGGGCCTTGCATGGCCATAGCCACGATGTGGCTGATCATGACCATAGCCCGGCTGTGCTGGCGCTTGCCGCGACAACGACCGAGGTCTGGGAGAGCCGCGATATCTGGCATCTGCATGCATCCTCGGCAGGACCCCATCGCAGTTACATGATCGACCGACCTCCACGCGCATGATGCGGGCCGCGTTGCGGCACAAGCTACCCATCAATTGCATACTGGAGAAAAATCCATGATCTCGACTTCGCGGGTCCTGCGCGCCGTGGCACCAAGCCGGCCGCTTGCGCTGACCTTTATCTTGCTCGCAGCTTTCATGCTGACGGCGGCCCAAGCTCTGGCCCATAACGTCACCGCTGGTGACGCGGGCTATATTCAGGAAATCTGGGGGGTAAAGATCATCCCCTTCATCTACCTTGGGGCCAAACACATGGTCACAGGATATGACCACATCCTGTTCCTGCTGGGCGTCGTCTTCTTCCTTTACCGGATGAAGGATGTCGGCATCTATGTCAGCCTTTTTGCCATCGGCCATTCGGTCACCATGCTGTTGGGCGTCTGGTATGGCTGGGGCATCAACGCCTATATCATCGATGCGATCATCGGGCTTTCGGTGGTTTACAAGGCGCTCGACAACCTTGGCTATTATCAGAAATGGTTCGGCTTCCAACCCGACACCAAAGCCGCGACGCTGATTTTCGGGCTGTTTCACGGCACCGGGCTCGCAACCAAGATCCTCGAATACGAGATCGCGGAAGACGGGCTCCTCGCCAACCTTCTTGCCTTCAACTTTGGCGTCGAAGTCGGGCAACTTCTCGCGCTGTTCGTGATCCTGATCGTCATGGGCTACTGGCGGCGGCACCCCAACTTCATGCGCCAAGCCACCATCGCCAACGTGGTGATGATGGGCCTTGGCATCTGGCTGACGGCCAATCAGGTCGCCGGTTACATCGCTTCAACCTGAACAAAGAACGGATAATCACATGCATAATGCACCCAAACCAAAAATTGACGAACTGCCGACCAAGGCGCAACTGTTCCGCTCCTCCATCATTGCGGGCATCGGCGCGGTTGCGATCATGGTCACGGTTTACCTGCCCGCTGAATATGCCGTCGATCCCACAGGCGTTGGCCGCGTTCTGGGCCTGACCGAAATGGGCGAGATCAAGATCCAGCTGGCCACAGAGGCCGAAGCGGACCGTCTGCTGGATGAACAGCGCGCCCTTGATCAATCGTCAAGCGTTCTGGACAGCGTGTTCAACCTGTTCGTAGGCGCTGCCCATGCGCAGGAAGCCTGGCAAGACGAAGTGACTTTCGTTCTGGAACCCGGTGGTACGGCCGAAATCAAGATGACGATGGAGGCTGGCAACACGGTCACCTATGCTTGGACCGCGACTGGCGGACGGGTCAACTTTGACCTGCATGCCCACAGCGGCGGGAAATCTGTCGACTATGAGCGTGGCGCCGGTCAGACCGAAGGCGAGGGCACAATCGAAGCGCCATTCGCCGGTAATCACGGCTGGTTCTGGCGCAACCGCGATAGCACGCCCATCACCATGACGATCCAGCTGCGCGGTGAATACAGCGATATCGTCGAAACCTATTGATGTGAACGCCGCCATTCGCTGTTGCAGCGGATGGCGGTTTTTCCACTGGTCGCGGCAATCCGATCATTCCCGAAAACAGCGATCACTGCCAAAGTTCTGCCTACGGTAAAGTCGCGCGTGTCGCGAGAATGTCAGCTTCGGGGAAGATGCACGATAAGCTCAAGGTTTTTTTGACCGTCTGCTGCGCCGCTCGCGCCTTTTGCATCGGGAGGGACGTCACAGTTAACTGAGCGCACCGCGTGGCGCGCGCCAACGTTACCATGCTCCCAAACATGATCCTCGCTCCGACCAATATCGCCGTCAAGCTCCTCTCTCAACAATGCTTGCCATTCGCCCGCCTACACGTTTGCTGAATGTCTTAGATTGCGATCTGCCGTCCCTGCGCACCGTGGTCTGCCACTTGCCGCTCGGTCTCTTGTTCAATGTAGCATCGTCTGGATCTCCGTTGATTGGAGACATCTTTCGGGTCTAAGTGCAGCGGAGGCGCAGCGGACGCTAATATGCAGGCTGCGCGGTGAGTTGCGCAAACTGCGTAAGTTCTTGTTACATTGAGCAGAAAATATGGTGGGTGATGAGAGACTCGAACTCCCGACATCTTCGGTGTAAACGAAGCGCTCTACCAACTGAGCTAATCACCCGTGGCGCGCGTGATAGCCAAGCCGCGCCCCCGGCGCAAGAGGGTTTGCACGCGCAGGCCCAATCAGGCTCCGAACCGCGCCGATAGCGCCGCACAAGGGCCGCCTCAGCCCCGCGCAATCTCCAGAAACCGCGCGATCTGATCCTCGCTCACGGACCAGTCGCATACGAACCGCGCCATCAGCGGCTCATCGCCCGCGCCGCTTTCCAATGGGCCCTCATAGAGCGCATAGGCCGCCCCCGCCGCCTTGAGGCGCTGATGCGTGGCGCGGGGCAGGCGGGCAAAGATCATGTTGACGGCGCGCTCGAATACCATCTCCGCCCCCGGCACCGCGCGCAATCCCGCCTCCAGCAGCGCAGCCCTTGCATTGGCCTCTTGCGCCGTGCTCAGCCACAGGTCATCGCGCAAATAGCCCAGCATCTGCGCCGACAGATACCGGTGTTTCGACACCAGATGCGCCGACCGCTTGCGCCGCAACTCGAACTCCCAGGCATTTTCGGGGTTGAAGAAAATCACCGCCTCGACGCCCAGACAGCCATTCTTGGTCCCCCCCATGGACACCGCGTCAATGCCCGCCTGCCATGTCATCTCGGCAGGCGTGCAGCCCAGCGCCGCCACCGCATTGGCAAAGCGCGCGCCGTCCATGTAGCAGGGCAGCCCGTGATCGCGCGCGACCCCGCAGAGGGCTGCAATCTCGGCACAGGTGTAGATCCGCCCCCGCTCTGTTGCCTGCGTCAAGGCCAGCGGCCCATGCTGCGGATTATGCACATCGCCCGCCGGCCAGAGCGCAATCGCGCGGGCCAGATCCTCGGGCGTCATCATGTCCGCCTCTCCCACAAGGCTCAGCTTGGCCCCGCCGGTGAAAAACTCGGGCGCGTTGCACTCGTCCACATGGATATGCGACAGCGGCGTGCAGAACACGGTCTGCCATGGCTCGGACAAGGTGGCCAGCGCCAGCGCATTGGCCGCCGTGCCCGTGGCCACCAGATAGACGCTGGCCTGCGGCGCCTCGAATAGCGCGCGCAGACGGTCGCGCACCTCATCCATCTGCGCCTCGGTGCCATAGGACGGCATATGCCCGATATTCACCTCGGCCATCGCCTGCATCACAGCAGGCAGCGCCGGGCCGGAATTGTCAGAGGCAAAATGCATCAGAGCGGCTCCTCGATGATGTGATCTTCCCAATCGTCCTCGGGCACCTCGAACTCGGGCAGGGTCCGGTGCCGCATCGACACGCCCGCCTCGTGCACGCTGTTCGCATCGCCGGAAATCAGCGGGTGCCAAGGATAGAGCGGCTTACCCCGATACAGCAGCTTGTAGGCGCAGGTTTCCGGCAGC
>JBLRXE010000003.1:0-29489 GCA_047920895.1 Roseovarius sp. | reverse complement strand
TCATAAATAGGCGTGCAGCGCGCTTGGCTGTCGGCGGCGGTCGGTAGGTAGTCCAGCCGCGCGCCGTCAAGATCATAGCCCACACAGATTTTCAACGTCTCGAACCCGTCCAGCACATCGAGTTTCGTCAGCGCAATACCCGTGACGCCAGAGGTGACGCAGGTCTGGCGCACAAGACAGGCATCGAACCAGCCGCACCGCCGCTTGCGTCCCGTCACCGTGCCGAATTCACGTCCACGCTCGCCCAGCCGTTGACCGTCCTCATCCTGCAATTCGGTAGGAAACGGGCCTTCGCCCACTCGCGTGGTATAGGCCTTGACGATGCCCAGCACATAGTCAATCGCCCCCGGCCCAAGACCCACGCCCGTGGCCGCCTGACCGGCGATGACATTGGACGAGGTGACAAAGGGATAGGTGCCGAAATCAATATCCAGAAGCGCGCCCTGCGCGCCCTCAAAAAGGATGCGCTTGCCCGCGCGGCGGTTCTCGTTGAGTACCTTCCAGACAGGGGCGGCATAGGGCAGGATCTGCGGTGCGATGTCCTTGAGTTGCGCAATCAGCATCTCACGGTCCACCGGGGCGATGCCCAATCCCCGGCGCAACGGGTCGTGATGCTGGAGGGCGCGATCGACGCGCGCGATCAGCGTGGCCTCATCCGCCAGATCCGCCACCCGCACGGAACGGCGCCCCACCTTGTCTTCATAGGCAGGCCCGATGCCGCGCCCGGTGGTGCCGATCTTTGTGCCCTTGCTCGCCGCTTCTTCGCGGGCACGGTCCAGTTCGCCATGGATGGGCAGAATGAGCGGCGTATTCTCAGCAACCATCAGCGTCTCGGGCGTTATCGTGACACCCTGCTCGCGGATCGACGCGATTTCCTTGACCAGATGCCAGGGGTCCAGCACCACGCCATTGCCAATGACCGACAGCTTGCCCCCCCGCACGACGCCCGAGGGCAGCGCATTGAGCTTGTAGACCTTGCCGTCGATCACAAGGGTATGGCCCGCATTGTGGCCCCCTTGGAATCGTGCGATCACATCGGCGCGCTCGCTCAGCCAATCGACGATCTTGCCTTTTCCCTCGTCCCCCCACTGGGCCCCGACGACGACGACATTTGCCATGATTTACCCCTCGGTATTTGGTCCAAACCGCGCGTCGGTATAACGGGGGGACGCGTCGGGCGAAACATCTAATTCGTTTCAATCCCCGGAGACCTGCGCGCATGACCCCAATTGGCAGGCCATGACCGATTGCCGGGTTGCGGGCCAGCGCGGAATTGCATAGATAACGGCAGATCGAGACACAAGCGTAGGCTCCCGCACCCATGGAAAATGTCGTTCTGACCGTCCATCTTCTTCTGGCACTGGCCCTCATTGGCGTGGTGCTGCTGCAACGCTCCGAAGGTGGCGGGCTTGGCATGGGTGGCGGTGGTGGCGGGGCCATGACGGGCCGCGCGGCGGCCACGGCCTTGGGCAAGATGACCTGGATTCTTGCCGCGGCCTTCATCGTGACCTCGATCACGCTGACGATCGTCGCCGCGCAGAATGCCGCCGGGATCTCAGTTCTCGACCGCCTGACCGATGCACCGCCGCCCGCCGCGGCCACGACATCCGGGTTGCCCGACGTCGACAGCCTTATGCCCCCGCCTGCGGGCGCACCGGCGCCCTTGACGCCGACAGCGGACTGACACAATTCTTTGAGGGTGCTACGGGATTACGCAACATCATCTAGCGGTTGGCTTGCTTAATCCTTGCGAATCCTGTAGAGGTTAACTCCCGTAGCAGGGTGGTCTTTTAGGCCATCTATCGGTTTTGAACCGACCATAAAAATACGAAATTACGGGGGCCTCAGCGCATGGCACGATATATTTTCATCACCGGCGGCGTTGTGTCCTCGCTCGGCAAGGGGCTGGCCTCGGCGGCGCTTGGGGCGCTGTTGCAGGCGCGCGGTTTCTCGGTGCGGCTGCGCAAGCTTGATCCCTATCTCAATGTCGATCCAGGCACGATGTCGCCCTTTGAACATGGCGAGGTGTTTGTAACCGATGATGGTGCCGAAACCGATCTCGACCTCGGCCATTACGAGCGGTTTACCGGGGTTCCGGCACGAATTACCGACTCGGTCAGTTCGGGGCGCATCTATTCCAATGTTCTGGAAAAGGAACGGCGCGGCGATTACCTAGGCAAAACCATTCAGGTCGTTCCCCATGTCACCAATGAAATCAAGGAGTTCCTGGCCATTGGCGAGGATGAGGTTGATTTCATGCTCTGCGAGATCGGCGGCACCGTGGGGGATATCGAGGGGTTGCCCTTTTTCGAGGCAATCCGCCAGTTCAGCCATGACCGCCCGCGTGGACAGTGCATCTTCATGCACCTGACCCTCCTGCCCTATCTCGCCGCCAGTGGCGAGTTGAAGACCAAGCCCACGCAACACAGCGTCAAGGAATTGCAATCCATAGGCATTGCGCCCGATATCCTCGTCTGTCGCTCCGAACAGCCGATTCCGGACAAGGAGCGCGAGAAAATCGCGCTTTTCTGCAATGTCCGCAAAGAGCATGTGATCGCGGCCTATGATCTCAAGTCGATCTATGAGGCGCCGCTTGCCTATCACCGGGAGGGGCTGGATCAGGCGGTGCTCGACGTGTTTCAGATCAGTCCCGCACCCAAGCCGGATCTGACGGTCTGGCTCGATGTGGTGGACCGCATCCAGAACACCGACGGGGTGGTCAATATCGCTATTGTCGGCAAATATGTGCAGCTCGAGGATGCCTACAAGTCGATCAAGGAGGCGCTCATCCACGGCGGCATGGCCAACCGGGTCAAGGTCAACGTGGAGTGGGTCGATGCCGAGATTTTCGAGCGCGAGGACCCCGCCGCACATCTCGAAGGATTCCACGCCATCCTCGTGCCCGGCGGCTTTGGCGAGCGCGGCACCGAGGGCAAGATCAAGGCGGCAGAATTCGCCCGCACCCGGAAAATCCCCTACCTTGGCATTTGCCTCGGCATGCAGATGGCGGTGATCGAGGCGGCGCGCAATGTCGCGGGCCTCAAGGATGCCGGATCAGAGGAATTCGACCACGAGGCAGGCAAGCGCCGGTTCGAGCCGGTGGTCTATCACCTCAAGGAATGGGTGCAGGGCAACGAAAAGGTCAGCCGCAAGGTCAGCGATGACAAGGGCGGCACCATGCGTCTGGGTGCCTATGATGCCGTGCTTAAGGAAGGCTCCCGCGTGGCAGAGATTTACGGCGGCACGGCCATTGATGAACGTCACCGCCACCGCTATGAGGTGGACACCAAGTATCGCGAAAAGCTCGAAGGCTGTGGCCTCACCTTTTCGGGCATGTCGCCCGATGGTCGCCTGCCCGAGATTGTGGAATGGTCGGATCACCCGTGGTTCATCGGCGTGCAATATCACCCGGAACTGAAATCCAAGCCCTTCGCGCCGCATCCGCTCTTTGCCGATTTCGTACGCGCGGCGATTGCCACCTCTCGCCTCGTCTGAGGCGGGTTCAACCCTTGACGGGGAACAGGAAACAGCGGTCGCGCCGGATCATCAACCAGAGCGCCTTGCCCGGCTTGGGCAGGAACACATTGGGCACGGTGGCCTTGAGCAAAGAGCCGTCGTGATCCATCCGAAACTCGACAAGGCTCTCGGACCCCATGAAGCGTGCGCGCTCGACCACACCGCGCGCGGGCGTGCCATCCTGTGGCGTGGTATTGGGCCCACGCCCGTGGCGGTCAAAGTCGATCTTGATATGCTGCGGGCGGATCACGATCTCGACCTCGCTGCCCTCATAGGCACCGGGGGATAGAAACTGGCCAAAGGGCGTATCCACCAATGACCCGCGCACCCGCCCCCGGATCACGTTGATCTCCGAGAAAAACGCCATGGCGCTGCGGTCTACGGGGGCATTGTAGACGTTATAGGGCGCGCCCTGCTGCACGATCCGCCCATCCCGCATGAGCGCGATTTCATCCGCCATACGCATTGCCTCCTCCGGCTCATGCGTGACCAGCAACACGGCCGTGTCCTGTTCGCGCAGGATCTCCAAAGTCTCGTCACGGATGCCATCGCGCAGGCGGTTGTCGAGGCCGGAAAAAGGCTCGTCCATCAGCATGATGCCGGGCCGCGGTGCAAGTGCGCGGGCAAGCGCCACACGCTGTTGCTCCCCCCCCGACAACTCGTGTGGATAGGCGTTGAGATAGCGCGAGAGGCCGACCCGTTCGAGCAACTCGCCCACCCGTGCCTTCTTTGCGGATTTGTCCCCGCTCAGACCAAAGGCCACGTTCTCCGCCACGCTCAGATGCGGAAAGAGCGCGAAATCCTGAAACATCAAACCTATATGGCGCCGCTCCGGGGGCACGCGGAACACCGTGTCGCACAGCAGTTTGCCATCCACCCAGATCTCACCGGAATCCTGCATCTCGACCCCGGCGATCATCCGCAGCGTCGTTGATTTGCCACAGCCCGACGGACCAAGCAGACAGGTCACATGCCCCGGCATCACCCGCAATGACACATCATTGACCACATGCCGCCCGTCATAGCGGCGCATCAGGTTCTTGATCTCCAGCCGGGGGATTGGTGTCTGCACCGGGGCCTCTTGGTCTTTCCGATCAATTTTATCGGCTTTTGTCCGCTGCAAATATCAACCCCACGGCACCTGCGCAAGCCATATGGCTGCGGCCCGTTGACTGCCCGGCACCGAGGCGTTTGGGTGACGGCGCATTTTGCCCTCAGGAGTTTTTCCTATGCGGATTTTGACCGGGGCCTTGGGTGTGCTTTGCCTTGCCTTTCCCGCCCACGCACAGGACGACCGAGCCGCAGATGGCTGCGACCCGCCAACCCATGCCAGCCAAACAGATCGGCGCCATCGATAAGCTGTTTCTCGATCACCTGACGGAACCCCTGACCGATGTGATGCGCAAGCAGGACGGGATCATGGCCGACCTCATGACCCTGGAAGAGCTGACCGCACTGCGCGATTTCTACACCTCGGAACACGGCGGCGCGGTCATGCGCAAGATGCCGCAACTGGCGCAAATCCAACTGCCGATGATTTTCGCCGTCCTGCAAAAGGCGATGCCGGAAATGATGCCCAGGATCGAAGCAATCACCGTGCCCGAGTAAGGGCGCACTCCGGTGCGCCTTACTCTTTCGGCAGGTCCATCATAGCGGTGAATTCGGCCTCTGCGGCCAGTTCACCCTCGACCTCTGCGCAACCCGAGAACTTCCAGACCTTGCCGCCCGGCTTGCCTCTGGTCGTGCGCAGCTTCATTTCCAGCACATCACCCGGCACCACCATGCGGCGGAACTTGGCGCTGTCGATGGCCATGAAGTAGACCAGCATGTTGCGATCCTGCATCTCAAGTGCCGTGCCCACCATAACGGCGGCAGTCTGCGCCATCGCCTCAATTATGGTAACGCCGGGCATGATCGGCTTGTCGGGGAAATGTCCCTGAAAATGTGGCTCGTTCATCGTCACGTTCTTGATACCCCGCGCCGATTGATAGCCATCAATATCCAACACCTTATCCACCAGCAGGAACGGGTAGCGATGCGGAATGATCCGTTGAATCAGATGGATATCGGCAGATTTGAGGGACTCGGTCATAGGCTGTCCTTTTAAGTGGCGTGCCCCTCTGCCTAGCAATCTGACGGGCACTGGGCAAGATCACTTGCATCACCCAGCCGTGGGCGAGCGCCGGTCAGTCGGGGATCTGCCCGCCCGGCGTCATGGCTGGCGCCAGAGGTCCGACCCCGATCCGCTCATTGATGCGCAGCACGGCCAGATCCGTTACATCCGCGGCTCCGGCGTGCAGCATCACGGCGCGCGCATCAATCATCACCATCGCATTGGCCTCGCGCAGCAGTTCCGTCAGAACCGGCTGCACCACCCGCATGAATTGAACCGGCACGAGTTCGCGCCGCCGCTCCAACTCGCGTGACAGGCGCTCGCTCTCCAGTCGCAATTCTTCGACCTTCTGATCAAAGTCATCGGCAAGATTCCGGAATTTTTCAGGGGGCGTGGTGGCGCGCAGGGCGGTGAGGCGTTGTTCCTCGGCCTCCAGCTGCTTTGCAACCTTTTCATTATATCCGATCAACCGATCCCGCTCGGCCTGAAGTTCCTGTTGCAGACGCTTGCCATAGTCGGACTCGAAAAGCATGCGTTCGGGATCAATCACCAACACATCGCTCTGGATGACACCCATCTGCTGCGCGCCCAAGGGGGTCATCGCGCCCAAGGTCAACGCAAGACACAGCCCGGACAGCGCAAGCGCCGCGCGCATGATCAGAATGCCGTGCGAACAGTTAGGTCGAAGGTCTGTTCGATGTCACCAGGTTGCTTATCGAGGGCATTGGAGAAATTCATCCTGATCGGTCCAAACGGCGAGGCCCAGAAAACCGAGAAGCCGATCACATGCCGCGCCTTGAACCCGGTCGAAGACAGGGTATTGCCCGGCGCGACCGAACCCCGGTTGCCAATGCCCCAGATCGAGCCGATGTCGTAGAACGCCCCGCCGGAAATGCCGTATTCTTCAGGCAGGCCGAGAGGGAATTCCGCTTCCAGTTTAAGTGCCGCAAAGTAATCACCGCCCAACATTTCAGTGCCTTCAATCGGACCCATGCCATTCGGCTCAAAGCCGCGAATGACCTGCGACGCAAAGCGATTGAGAAAGCGGCTGCTTTGACCTCCCGAAAACTCGATTGCGCCGCCCTCAAGGATCGCCCGCAGGGTAACATCCTCGTTTAAAACTGTTGTTTGGCCGACTAGACGCGCCGTGGTCTTGATAAAGTCGTTGTCACCGCCAAGTCCGGCAAATTCCTGACCAAAGGACAGAAGAACGCCAGCGTTGGGATTCAGCCCGCTCGCTCGTGTGTCATAGATGAAGTTATACCCGACGGAGCTGGTCCAGAGCGCGCCCTGATCTTCCTCGTTCTGAAGAATGCCAGAGGTGCCTTTGTAATCGCTCATCTCTTCGTAAGCGGCTTTGTAGAACACATTGAGGCGGGTATTCTCGCCGGTCGGAAAGGTCAGGCTGGGCCGGAAAGTACCGATTGCGGTGTCGAAAAGGCTATTGTCACTATCGGTTTCCTGAAACGCGAAATCCAGTCCAAAGGCCACATTGCGTGCGAGGAATGCCGGCTCGACAAAGCTGATGTTATAATTGAGTGTGTCGGCGGTGCCTTGGATCTGCGCCGTCAGCTGCTGACCGCGGCCAATGAAATTGCGTTCGGAAAAGCCCAGGGAAATCCCAAGGCCGGAGTTGGTCGAGAAGCTGGCGCCAACCGAGACGGTGCCTGTCGTGGTTTCCTCGACATCGGTTTCGATCACCACCTGATCGGGGCGCGATCCCTCGCGGGCATTCACGTCAACATTCTTGAAGTATCCCAAGGCGCGAATTCGGGTCGCCGCCTGCTGGATCGCGCGGGGATTGAAAGGATCGCCCTCGGCTTCATCGAACTGGCGTCGAATCACCCGGTCGAGCGTGGTCGTGTTGCCCTCGATGTCGATCCGTTCGATAAATATCCGAGGCCCGCGCTTCAGGATAAATTCGACATCCAGCGTCAAGTCCCGATCATTTCGGCTGATTCGCGGTTCGATCCGCAAAAAATCGACGCCGTTCTTGATCGCCAATCGCTCCATCCGGGCGATGGAATTCTCGACCAGCGTGGGCGAATAGACAACGCCCGGCCTGATCTTGAGCGTGTCGTGATAAATCGCGGCATCAACCCCGTTCAACTCACTGACAGTCGTGATCTCGCCAAAGCGGAACTGCTGGCCTTCCTGCACGTTGAAGGTGATGAAATAAGCATCCCGCTCGCGTGCGAGTTCTGCATTGGTGCCGGTCACACGGAAATCGACAAAGCCGCGCGAATTGTAGAAATCGGTCAACACCTGCCGGTCGAAATTTACGCGATCCTCGACAAATGTGTCGCGTTCGATCAAGGCGCGCAGAATGCCGGTCTGCTTGCTTCCGATCACGCGCCGCAGACGGGTGTCGGAAAAGGTCTTGTTGCCGACGAAACCGATGCGCTGCACCTCAATCTTGCGTCCTTCAAATATCTCGAAGACCAGATCGACACGGTTATCGCTCCGCCGGATCACCTTGGGCGTCACGCGTGCCGCGATGCGCCCGTTCTGGCTATAGGCCTCGGATATGACCGCGGCGTCCCGCTCGGCCTGCGTCGGGCTGAACACTTGACGCGACTTGCTCTGGATGAATCCGGCCAGATCATCGTCCTTGATCTTGTCATTGCCCTCAAATGCGATCTGGTTGATCGTCGGAAACTCGACAACCCGGATCAACAGGTTGCTGCCCTGCGGCACAAGTTCGACGACCTCAAAGAGGCCCGAACCAAGGATTTTCTGATAAGCATCGTTCAGTTGTCCGGCCGACACGGTCTCGTTTCGCGCGATCCCCGCATAAGACAGAATCGTTCCCGACTCGATCCGCTGGTTGCCTTCGATCGCGACCGAGGAAAAGCGATAGGATTGCGCCTCGGCAATTTGGCCCATTCCCAGCAGGAACGCCACGAAAAATAGCGCGAACACAACACCCGCACCTGTTCTCACCGCAAGAAAGCAGCGGCGGCTCAGCGCCCGGTTCACGTCGCGATCAATCATTGCTCAAACCCAGTCAGACATCCCATTGCGATGTCAGTAACCCGTCTGTCTGGCCTTGTCAAAACGCGAGTGCGGGCCGTGGAATGTCCTCGCTCAGAGCCTTCCGATATAATCGGCGACCAAGAGAGCGACTCCAAGAGTCGCGCCGAAGAGCAGCAGGTCCGCGTTCACATGCAGCAGCACGCGGGCTCCGTGATAGAAATCTCTGATCTGTCGCATTTCATGCCCCGATCTGAAAAATGACGAATGGCATCTAAGGTGCAATGGAGATTCGACAGCATGACGACCGGAATGCGGCAAAATTTTGGCGACCGGGCAGTGGACAGCGCAACACCTCAGTGGTTCCCGGCCTTGGTCACGGCGCGTTCAGCCATGAACCGGCCCAAGCGGACCAACCCCTCTTCGATATCCGCCGTGGCCCGGGCATAGGAAAACCGCAGCGTGCCCGCCCCGCGCAGCGGATCAAAATCAAGCCCCGGCGTGACCGCCACCCCCACCTTTTCCAGAATTTCCGCAGCAAAGGCACGGCTGTCGCGGGTCAGGTGGCTGACATCGGCATAGACGTAAAACGCGCCGTCAGGTGGTGCAATACGGTCAAAACCCGCCTTGGGCAGCCCTTCCAGCATCAGCGCGCGGTTGCGCCGGTAGACGGCCATATTCGCCTCCAGTTCCTCCGGACAGTCCATCGCGGCAAGCGCGGCCACCTGGCTGGCATGGGACGGGCAGATAAAGAGGTTCTGCGCCAGACGTTCGATCACGCGCACATGCGCCTCGGGCACGACCATCCAGCCGATCCGCCAGCCAGTCATCGAGAAATACTTGGAAAAGGAATTGATCACATAACAGTCGTCGGTGATCTCCAACGCGGAAACCGCGCGACGTTCATATTCGATACCGTGATAAATTTCGTCGCTGACAAAGGCCGCCCCCTGCCCCTGCGCCGCCGCGATCAGCCCGCCAAGAGCCGCGCGATCCAGCATCGTGCCCGAGGGATTCGCCGGGCTGGCTACCAACAGCCCGCGCAAATCGCGCCCCTCCAGATCGCCGGGCACCGGCTGCAAGCGATTTTCCGCCGTCGTCTGGATATCCACCGGCACAAGATCGAGCGCGCGCAGGATCTGGCGATAGCTGGGATAACCCGGCGCCCCGATACCCACCCGGTCGCCCGCATCAAAAAGCGCGGTAAACGCCAGAATGAAGCCACCAGAGGATCCGGGCGTGATCACCACGCGCTCGGGGTTGAGATCAACATCATACCACGCCCCATAGAGTTTCGCGATCCGCGCCCTGAGCGCCGGCAGGCCAAGCGCCACGGTATAACCCAGAGACTCTTGTGCCATCGTCCGGACAAGCGCCGCGCGTGCGCCCTCGGGCGCGGGCGTGCCCGGCTGGCCCACCTCCATATGGATGATGTGGCGCCCCTCGGCCTCGGCGCGGCGGGCGGCCTCCATCACATCCATCACGATAAAAGGATCAACCTGGCTCCGGGTTGAGTTCCGCATTGGTTTTCTCCTAGACTGCCCCCATATGTGACCCGTCTCACTGGAAAAGGCCGTCGAGGTCAATGTCGTTTCTCCGTCCCGCGCTTCTCTCGCTGCTCCTGTCGCTGACGCTGGCCCTGCCTGCGCGCGCCGTGACATTGTTGCGCGATCCTGATATCGAACAGGCCCTACGCGCCCTTGCGGCACCCGTTCTGCAAGCGGCCGGTCTCAGCCCCGCGCGGGTGGACATCATTGTGATCGACGATTCCAGCATGAATGCCTTTGTCATCGACGCCGACAGCATCTTTATCCATTCTGGGCTGATCCTGCGGATGGAGAGCCCGGCGATGTTGCAATCGGTCATCGCCCATGAGGCCGCGCATATTGCCAATGGCCACCTCATGCGCCGCCCGATCAACGCGCGCAACGCGCGGACAGCGGCGGCCCTCGGAACCGCCCTCGCCGCGGTGGCAGGCGTCGCAGCGGGCAGCGGCGAGTTCGCCGCCGGGGCCGCGGCCGGACTTCAGGGCGCGGCAATGCGCAGCTTCTTTTCCCACACCCGCGCCGAGGAAAACGCGGCCGATGCCAGCGGCATGCGCTTTCTTGCCACCGCAGGCATCGACCTGCGCGGTGCGGTGCAGGTGATGGAACTGTTTCACGGCCAGGAGTCGCTGTCCGTTACCCGTCAGGATGCCTATGCCCGCACCCACCCGCTCTCGCGCGACCGGGTCCGCCTGATCAGCCAACTGGCCGAGGCGCAGGGGCGCACCGTCACCCCAGACCCAGAGGCAACCTATTGGTTTGCACGCGCCAAGAGCAAGCTGTCGGCCTTTCAGCGCGCGCCAAAATGGACCCTCACCCGCGCCGGTGAATACGGCTATGAGGACGTCAAACTCATGCGTGAGGCCATTGCCTATCACCGGCAGGCCGATCTGCGCCGGGCCTTGGCCGCGATTGACGGGGCTGTGGCGTTGCGACCCAACGATCCCTACCTGCACGAGTTGCGCGGCCAGATTCTGATGGAAGGTCGTCAGATCAAGCCTGCGGTTGCGGCCTATGCCCGTGCCGCCAACCTCGCGCCAACCAACGCCCTGATCCTCGGCTCCTATGGCCGCGCGCTCTTGGCTGACGATCAGGTGCAAAAGGCGGTGGAGTTTCTTGAAGCCTCCCGCAGCCGTGACGGTCGCGACATCCGCATCCTGCGCGATCTGGCTCAGGCCAACGCACGGCTGGGCAACAACGGTATGGCCTCGGTTCTGACCGCAGAACGATATGCCATGGCAGGGCGGCTCAAAGATGCTAAGATCCACGCAGAACGCGCCTCCAGCCTCTTGCCCCGCGGCTCTGCCGCATGGCAAAGAGCGCAGGATGTGCTTTTCGCCGCAGAAGCCGAAGAAAAACGGAGAAAATGATCCTTATGCCACGTTCGATCCTGTCCGCCGCCTGTCTTGGCCTCTGCGTAGCACTTGCACAGCCCGCCATCGCCCTTGACCTCGAAAGCTTGAGCGACGCCGATCGGACCCTCCTGCGCTCCGAGATCCGCGCCTATCTGCTCGCAAACCCCGAAGTCATCATGGAAGCGGTTGCCGTGTTGGAACAGCGTGACGCGCAGAATCAGGCGCAGACTGACAGTGATCTGGTCAAGGTCAATGCCGATGCGCTCTTCAACGATCCCAATTCCTGGGTAGGCGGCAACCCCGACGGCAACCTGACGCTGGTGGAATTCATGGACTATCGGTGCGGATACTGCCGTCGTGCCCATGACGACCTAAAGGGTCTGTTGGCGGCCGATGGCAATATCCGCTTCATCGTCAAAGAATTCCCGATTCTGGGTGAGGACTCTGTGCAGGCCGCGCGCTTTGCCATTGCCACCCTTCAGGTCGCGGGCGACGCGGCGTATGAATCCGTGCATGATGCGCTGATGACCTATTCGGGCAGCATGAACCAAACCGGATTCACCCGTCTGGCCGATACACTGGGGCTTGACGCCACGCGGATCATTGCCGGGATGAACAGTGACGCGGTGACGCAAGTGATTGCCGCCAATCACGCCCTTGGCCAGCGGATGCGGATTACCGGAACGCCCTCGTTTGTGATGGGGGACCAGATGCTGCGCGGCTACCTGCCGCAGGATGCCATGCAGCGCATCGCCGACGAGATCCGCACGCAGTAACCCTGCGCGCGCGCCCCAATGTCGCAGGCAATCCTCCGGCCCCGACCGTGTCGGCTCTGCGATCTCGGCAATGCCGTCAGCCACGCGCATAGATGTCTTGGTAGCGGATAATGTCATCCTCGCCCAGATAGGATCCTGTCTGCACCTCGATCAGCACCATCGGCACCTTGCCGGGATTTTCCATCCGGTGCACCGCGCCGAGGGGGATATAGACCGATTGGTTCTCGGTCACGAGCTTGACTTCGTCATCCACCGTCACCTTGGCGGTGCCTTCGACCACGATCCAGTGCTCCGAGCGGTGGTGATGGCGCTGCAGGCTGAGCGCCGCGCCGGGGTGGACGTGAATGCGCTTGACCTGAAACCGCTCGCCGACCACCAGGCTCTCGAACCAGCCCCAGGGGCGATGATCCTTGGGAAAATGCTCGGCCTGTTTACGCCCCTTGGCCTTGAGTGCGGCCACCGCCTGTTTGACATCCTGCGCACGGCTGGCATGCACCACGAGAACGGCATCCGGCATGGCCACCGTGATGATGTTGTCGAGGCCGATTCCGACAACCTCAAGACCGGGCGCCTCAGAGCGCAGCAGCGTGTTGTCACAGTCAATGGCCGTGGCATGCCCCGAGGTTGCCACTCCGCGCGCATCCGGTCCGGTTTCCCGCCAGACCGCATCCCATCCTCCCAGATCCGACCAGCCGTCGGCGAAAGGGATGACCGTGAGATTGCTGGCCTTTTCCATGACCGCGTAGTCAATCGAAATATCCTCTGCCCCGCCCCATGCCTTCGGATCAAGCCGGTGAAAGCCCAGATCGGGCACGCTCTTGGCGACCGCCGCCTCGACCGGGGCCAGCAATTGCGGCGCATGGGTGCGGAACGCGTCGAGCATCGTGCCCGCCTTGAAGAGGAATATTCCGGCATTCCAGAGATAGCTGCCCTCAGCCAGCATCGCCGCTGCCCGTTCGGCATCGGGCTTTTCGACGAACCGCTTGAGGCCAATGGGCCGCGGCGCCAGATCCCCCGGTTCGCCCTCAAGCTCAAGATAACCATAGCCGGTCTCGGCATGGGTGGGCGTGATCCCGAAGGTGACCAGTTGCCCCGCCTGTGCAGGCCCGATACCGGCTATGACGGCCCGTCGGAACGCCTCTGGATCAGGCACCACATGGTCAGAGGGCGCTACCAGCATGAGCGCCTCAGGGTCTTGTCGCGCCTGCCAGAGCGCCGCCGCCAGAACCGCGGGGGCCGTATTGCGGCCCGACGGTTCGATCAGAACAGCCCCCGGATTGATCCCGATATCGTCCAGTTGTTCGCCCACGATGAACCGGAAATCGGCATTGGTCAGCACCATGGGGGCGGTGAACTGCGGCCCCGACAGACGCTGCGCAGAGGCTTGAAACAACGTCACATCGCCCAAGAGCGCCACAAATTGTTTCGGATAGGATTTGCGTGACAGCGGCCACAGCCGCGTCCCGGAGCCGCCACAAAGGAGAACCGGAGTAATCATGCGATATCCTTTTCAATCCCGAATGAAACCAGTCGAGGTATCCCCAATCCCGCGCGTGGTATCAAGGTTAAACTCGGCCGGGGGTGGGGGCCGTGCGGGATATGGAGACCGGCGCGACTCCCCGGCCCGATCCGGCATCAGCCGTCACAAGCCGCGAAAGCGCGCCTCTTGCCGCGCCGTCCAGCGCACGGTGAGGTCAAACCCGTCTTCGGTCTGCGTCTCGGCTTCGACCAACTCTTTCTCGAAAAGCCACGCCCGCTTGCGCCCCTCGGAAAAACGCAGATGCAGTTCCGTGAGGTACGTCGCATCCGACAGCTTGTCTCCGATGGCCGCGATCAGATCACCAAGCCCCTGCCCCGAGATCGCGGAAATCGCGACCACATCCTCTTGCCGCATCGCCTGGGTCACGGCTGCGGCGCGGGCATCCTCCGGCAAGCGGTCAATCTTGTTCCATATCTCGATCCGGGGCGTCTTGTCGCTGACCCCGAGACTCTCGAGGATCGTCGCCACATCGCGCGCCTGCGACACGGTTTCGGGATGTGAAATATCGCGCACATGACAAATAAGATCCGCCGACAGCACCTCTTCCAGCGTTGCGCGAAACGCCGCGACCAGTTCGGTCGGCAGATCGCTGATAAAGCCCACGGTGTCCGACAGGATCACCTCTGGTCCACCTTCTGGTAGGGCAACGCGGCGCATGGTCGGGTCAAGCGTGGCAAAGAGCATGTCCTTGGCCATCACATCGGCCCCGGTCAGGCGATTGAAGAGCGTGGATTTACCCGCGTTGGTATAACCCACGAGGGCCACAACCGGAAACGGCACCTTGGCGCGGGCGGCGCGGTGCAGCGTGCGGGTCTTGGCGACCTTTTCCAATTGGCGGCGCAGGCGCACGAGTTGGTCGTCAATCGCGCGGCGGTCGGCCTCGATCTGCGTTTCACCGGGACCGCCCACAAAACCAAGTCCGCCACGCTGCCGCTCAAGGTGGGTCCAGGCGCGCACAAGCCGGGTGCGCTGATAGCTCAGCGCCGCCATTTCCACCTGCAACACGCCCTCGCGCGTGGCGGCACGGTTGCTGAAAATCTCAAGGATCAATCCGGTGCGATCCAGCAGTTTGACGCCCCAGGCTTTTTCAAGATTTCGCTGCTGCACCGGCGTCACCGGCCCATCCACAAGCACAAGCTCGACCTCGGCTGCCTCCATCGCCTGATGCAGCTCTTCAAGTTTGCCTTTGCCAAAGAGCCGCCCCGCATCGGGCTTGCGCAGGCGCACCAGATTGGCGCCGACCACCTCTATATCGGGCAACGCATGGGCAAGCGCCACCGCCTCTTCCAATGCGAGTGCGGGATCTCGGGCGCTGTTTGCACCGTCGATTTCGGGATGGATGACCCAAGCCCGGGCAATCGGGCGCTCATGGTCCATCAATTGGCGTCGTCACCATCATAGAGGTTCACCGGCTGCGACGGCATGATGGTGGACACCGCATGCTTGTAAACCAACTGAGACTGTCCATCCCGGCGCAGCAGGATGCAGAAATTGTCAAACCAGGTGATCACCCCCTGCAACTTGACCCCGTTGATCAGAAAGACCGTCACAGGAATCTTGGTCTTGCGCACCTGATTGAGAAATGCGTCCTGTAAATTTTGTCGATCAGAAGCCATACGTCTTCCTGCCTTTTTTTATTGCGCACGCCACAAACCGGCGCGAGAGGTCTTGCATATAAAATGGAGTATGTCTTGCCCTTGCGGGAGTTTCCAGCCCAAAAATAAAATCGTTCCGAACAGCAACAGCGATTGCGGCCAAGCCCTAATCCCGCCAGATCGACGGGTTGAACAAGGCGATAAGGGCCAAGGTTTCAAGGCGTCCAAGAACCATGGCCATGGCATAGATCAACTTTGCTCCGTCACTCAACTCCAGCAGGCGAAGGGGCGTATCGCTTGCAGTCAGGATCAGCGGCCCGGTGGTCGAGAGGCCCGAAATTGCAAGGATAAGCGCGGATTCGAATCCCTGCCCGGCCAGTGCCAAAAGAGTTGTGACAAATGTCAGAGACATGGCAAAGAGCATGAAGAAAATCCACGCGATATAGGCCCCCTGCCGGCGGATGCGCCGCCCGACCCCCGTCGCGCGCCCGACCGACGATGGATGCACTAAACGCTCGATTTCGCGTCGCGCGTGCAGATAGAGCGCATAGACCCGGAGCAGTTTGACCCCGCCCGCCGTGGTCGCCACCCCGCCCCCTACCAACGACAGCCCCATGAGGATCAAACCCGGCGTGCCCAGTCCCGACCAGTCGCGCGCTTCCTTCCAGTCGGCGCTCTCAAACCCGGTGGTGGACAGAAACGAAAGAACCGTAAAAACCGACCCCCAGAGCGCGCGCAACGCCAGACGCCAATCCGACGTCTCCTCGATCCCCAACGTGGCGATCCAGTGCCGCAGGAACAGGATCAACGGGACGCCGAACACAAGAACGACCCCAAGCCGGAATTCCGGATCGTTGAGCACGCCGGGACGCACCGAGGTGATCGTGTCCGATGAGAAGGTCAGGCGCGACAACGCGAAAAACAGGAACAGGAACACCGCGAATTCCCCGGCAAAGCCAGAGGTGCCATTCTGCAAACCGCCGATCGAGGAAATGCCGCTTGTCGCCATCGTCGACATTGCGTGCACGGCCGCGACAAAGGCCCGCTCGCCGCCAATCAACAGAACGATCCAGAGCGCCGCCGTGAGGCCAATATAGACCGGCGCGAGAACCCTCGTGGATTGCGCCAGCCGCTTGGCCGGTGTCGCGCGCTCGAACCGGCCAAGAACCGTCTCATCCTGCCCCGGCTCACCGCGCGCCGTCACCTCGAAACCGCCAAGGTTGAGCGGCGCCAGAACCGCAGAGGCCGAAATCCAGAGCAGCAATCCCCCGCCCCAGCCCACCAGCGCGCGCCACAGGTGCAGGCTGTCGATCAGACGCCCCGGCGCGCCAAACAGCGTGGCGCCAGTGGTGGTGAAACTCGAGACCATCTCGAAATAGGCGTTGAGAAAAGTCGTATTCCGCACGCCGCCGTAAAACGGAATGGCCAGAAACACCGGCAAGAGCAAATAGGCCAGCAAGAGCGACATCAGGTTCTGTGTGTCGTTCATTCTCTGATTGGCGCGCCCCGACAGCGCGAGCCCGATAATGATCACCAATGCAAAACCAATAGTGCCGGAAAATGCAAAAGCCTTGCCCACGCCGCTATAGCCGCGCATGCTCGCGTCAATCGCGGGCAGATACATCATCAACGCGGCAATCCCGGCGAGGATCAGGATCAGAGGGAATGTCAGCAGCCGGGCCATCATCGGATCAGAAAAAGTCGATCGAGACCTGCAACAGCTGTTCCACCGCCGCCACATCCGCCGCCATTGCAAAAATCACGATTACATCGCCCGCCTCGACCCTGAGACCACCTGCGGGCTTGTGTATCTTGCCGCCCTTGCGCACGGCCCCGACCAACACGCCTTCGGGAAAGTCTATATCGCGGATCGCCGCCCCGGCGATGGACGAGGTTGACATCACCTCGGCCTCGATCACCTCGCCCTCGGCGTCGCCGATGGAATAGACGCCGCGCACCTTGCCGTGGCGAATGTGGCGCAGGATAGAGCTGACGGTGGTGGCGCGCGGGTTGATATGGGCGTCGATGCCCAAGGGTTCGAGCAGCGGCACCATCGTGGGATCGTTGATCAGCGCCACGGCAAAGGGGCAACCTTCGGATTTCGCGCGCACGGCGGCCAGCATGTTGGTCTTGTCGTCATCGGTCACGACCAGCACCGCATCGGCGCGGGAAATCCCTGCTTCGGTCAGCAGCGCCGCATTCAGCCCGTCGCCATTAAGCACGATGGTGCGTTCCAGCGCGTCCGCCGCGCGTTCCGCCTGTGCGCGGCTTTTCTCGATCACCTTGGCCCGGACACGCCCGCCGGGCCGCGTCTCAAGCGCCTGCGCCACCGCCAGACCGATATTGCCGCCGCCGATGATGACCACCCGCTCCAGTTTTTTTTGCGACTTGCCGAACACCTCGAGCGTGCGCGGCACATCCTCAATGGGGGCGAAGAGATAGCACTCGTCCCCCGCAAAAAGCTGATCCCCCGCTTCGGGCGCGAAAAGCCGCCCCTCACGCCGCACCGCCAGCACCACCACCCGTAGGGTCGAGAAAAGATCGCTCAATTGCCGCAGCGGCGTATTGAGCACCGGGCAATCCTCTTCCAGCCGGATGCCCATCAACTGCGCCTGCCCGCCCATGAACAATTCGGTGTCAAAGGCCGCTGGGGATGCCAGCCGTTGCAAGGCCGCTTGCGCCACCTCGCGCTCGGGGCTGATCACCACGTCAATGGGCATGTGATCGCGGCGGTAAAGATCCGAATAGATCGCATCGAGATAGGACTGGCTGCGCAGGCGCGCAATCTTGCGGCTGATGCCAAAGACCGAATGCGCCACTTGGCATGTGACCATGTTCACCTCGTCCGAATAGGTCGCGGCAATGATCATGTCGGCGTCACGCGCGCCCGCCCGGTCCAGCACATCGGGATAAGACGCAAAGCCGGTGATCCCCTGCACATCAAGTGTGTCGGCGGCACGCCGCACCAGATCGGGATTGTTGTCCACGAGCGTGACGTCGTTGCGCTCTCCCGACAGATGCCGCGCGATCTGCCAGCCTACCTGACCGGCGCCGCAGATGATGACCTTCATCGTCCTTGCCTCATCTTGACTGAACCTGCTGCATGACAGATGCCCCCGGCCCGGTCAATTGCGTTCTCTGTCAGGGCCGCGCATCAGGCACCGCCCCATCCAGCCATTCGAGGATGCGCGCCTCATCCGGGGCAAGCGCTTCGGCGACGCCGCCCGAAAAGGCGACAAGATGCGGTGCGTTCAGCCGGTTCGCCCCCACCAGTACCGGCACGTCCCGGCTCAGCGCCTCGGCGATCAGGGTGCGAAAGCCGCGCCCCTCGGCCTCGTGCTTGCCGAATTTGTTGACGATCAGCAGATCGCAGCCCTGCGCCAGCCGCGCCTCGGCGGCGGCCACCGCCAATTCGAGCGCCGAAGGGTCCAGCCGACAGCCGCGCGCACCCGGCCCGAGGCTCTGCGAGATGCGGATCACCGGCCCGTCGGGCAACACCTCGACATCCATGTCACAGGGCCTGTCATCGCCGCAATTGGTGTTGACCTGCACCGTGCCACACAGGCGCAGGCCCCGCGCCCGCGCCGCGCGCGCCACGTCATGCAGCAAGAGATCGGTTCCCCCACGCCCCTCTGCAATGACATAGCCGATTCGCATGACCCGGCGCGCCCTTCAGGCGGTCAGGCGGCTGATGACCACCGTCACCTCGGGCCGCTTGCCGATTTCAGTCTGCGTGCTCTGCCGCGCGATGCGGCGCAGCCCCTCTTCCAGCTTGTCATCGTCGGTCAGGGTCTTGGCCCCGGCCCGGCCCATGAACTGCGCCAAATCCGCTTCCAGCACATCGACCAGCGGCGCGTTGGAACGCCCTGTTTCCGCCAGCCCCATCACCTCGACCCAAGGCTCGCCCAAGGGCTCATCCTCTTCATCAAGGATGACATTGACCATCACATGGCCGTTCAGCGCCATGCGGATACGGTCGCGCACCACGCCGTCCATCGCGCCCACCTGCACCGATCCATCCAGATAGGTGCGGCCTGTCTCGACATATTCGACCACCTTGGGCGCGTTGCCGCTGAGGTCGATCATCATGCCGTTGACCGCCAGAACCCCCTTGAGCCGGTTGGCATTGGCCAGCTTGACATGCTCGCGCAGATGCCGGTGCTCGCCGTGCATGGGGATCACCATCTGCGGCTTGATCAGCTTGTGCATCTCGTCAAGGTCGGGCCGGTTGGCATGGCCCGAGACGTGATAGCGATCATCGCCCTCGATCACATCCACGCCCATTTCGGAGAACTGGTTGATGATGCGGATCACGCCGCGCTCATTGCCGGGAATGGTCTTTGACGAAAACAGGAACGTATCGCCCTCTTTGAGGGTGATGCCGTTGTATTTGCCATTGGCCAGTTGCGCACTGGCCGCGCGCCGCTCGCCCTGAGAGCCGGTGACGATCAGCATCAGGCTCTCGCGCGGGACAGTCCCGGCCTCTTCGGGACTGATGGTCTGGGGAAAGCCGGTGAGCACGCCGGTTTCCTGCGCCGCCTCGACCATCCGCTGCATGGCGCGGCCCATAAGGCAGACCGAACGCCCCGCCCGGACGCCGGCCTCGGCAAGTGTCTTGACCCGCGCCACATTGCTGGCAAAGGTCGTGCAGACAAACAGCCCCTTGGAGGCCGCGACCAGATCGGTGATCGGCTCGCCCACGCTGCTCTCGGAGCGGCCTTCGTGATGGCTGAAGACATTGGTCGAGTCGCAGGCCAGCACCTTGACGCCCGCCGCGCCGATCGAGGCCCAGAGATCGCGGTCAAACGGCTCGCCCACGCCGGGGGTGAGGTCGATCTTGAAATCGCCCGTATGCACGATGCGCCCACCGGCGCTGTCGATCACCAGACCCGACGCTTCGGGGATGGAATGCGAGATCGGTACAAATCCCACGTTGAACGGTCCCGCCGTCACCGTGGCCGGCCAAGCCGGCGCGATATGGACTGCCTTTTCCGGGTGGCCCAGCTCTTTCATCTTGCGCCGTGTGATATTGGCGGTAAAGGCACGGGCATGGATCGGCGCGCCAAGTCGCGCGTAGTAATGCGCCACAGCGCCAACATGGTCCTCATGGGCGTGGGTGATAAAAACCGCCTCCAACTGCCCCTTGCGCGCCTCAAGCCAGGAGATGTCCGGCAGGATCAGGTCAACCCCCGGCGTACCGTCCATGTCCGGAAAGGTCACGCCCAGATCGACGAGGATCAGACGTTCCTTGCCGGGTTTGCCATAGCCATAGACATAGGCATTCATACCGATTTCACCCGCCCCACCGAGGGGCAGATAGATAAGTCGTTCACTGCTCATGGGGCGTCAGCCCTCCTTGTTATACGCGTCAATCACGGTCAAACCGTGCATCGTCAGATTGTCCTCGAACATGTCGAACATGTCCGTGCCCTGCTGGAAGAGAGGTGCCAGCCCACCCGTTGCGATCACTTTCATGGTGCGGCCACGCTCGGCCTTTATCCGTTCACATAGCCCATTGATCAGCCCGACATAACCCCAGAATACGCCCGACTGCATGCAATCAACCGTATTGGTGCCGATCACGCGCTCAGGTTTGGTCACGTCGATATGCGGCAGGGCCGCCGCCGCTTCATGTAGGGCTTGCAGCGACAGATTCACCCCCGGCGCGATCACCCCGCCGATATAGGCGCCATCGCTGTCGACCACATCAAAGGTCGTGGCGGTGCCGAAATCCACCACAATGAGGTCACCGCCATAAAGATCGAAACCCGCGACCGTATTGACCAGCCGGTCCGGCCCGACCTGCGTGCCCGTATCCACCCGCACATCAACCGGCAGGCGGCAATCGGGCTTGCCCACCACCAGCGGTCGGCAGTTGAAATAGCGGTCCGCAAAGACCCGCAGATTGAACACCACCCGCGGCACGGTCGAGGAAATGATCACGCCATTGATGTCGGCCTTGATGCCGTGATGATGCAGCAGGGTCTTGAACCAGACGAAATACTGATCGGCGGTGCGTTGGTGATCCGTGGCGGTGCGCAGGGTGCAGAGAAACCTCTGCCCGTCCCAGATGGAAAACACCGTGTTGGTATTGCCGCAATCAATCGCCAGGAGCATGCACCCCGTCCCTTTCCGTCAAAAGAACACCTCGGCGGCGGCAATCGCCTGTCGCCCTTGGGCGGTCAATAGGACAAGATTGCCCGCCTCGTCCACTGTCTCGAACCGGCCCTCGTAGACCTCGCGCGTCGTGCGGGCGGTGATGACCTCGCCCAACCGCGCCGCGCGTACCAGCCATGCGGTGCGGATGGGGGCAAAGCCGTAGGTTACGAACTGCGCCTCTGCCCGCGCATAGGCCGGGGCCAAGAGGGTCAGAAACGCCTCGGGGTCTATCGCAATCCCGGTCTCGGACAGGAGGGAAACAGGGCGCAGCGCGCCCGGTTCGACCTCGGACACCTCGGGCGCGCTGTGCAGGTTCACCCCGATGCCGATGGCGAAATGGCTAAGCGTGCCCCCAGCCCCGGCACTTTCAAGCAAGATTCCCGCCAGCTTGCCACCGTTCAGCAAGACGTCATTGGGCCATTTGAGCGCAAAGACCTCGGCCCGGCCTGTCGCCGCAACCAGCGCATCAAAGAGCGCCAGAGACGCCACGAAAGACCGCAACGCCACACGGTCCGGGCTCTCGGTCGGGCGCATCACGAGGGTGGCCGCGAAATTGCCCGCCGGATTGGCCCAGGCCCGCCCCCGACGTCCCCGCGCTGCAGTCTGCTGATGTGCTAAAATCCATTCCGGCCCCACCAGATGCGGCGCAATGCGTGCCGCCTCGGCATTGGTGCTGTCCACCGAAGCCAACACGCGGCGGCCATAGCCAATCGGCCAATCCGATCCATGATCCATCTTTGTCTTGCTCCAAATATCCAGAACCGCGCGCGGCCTCAGTCCCACCACGGGCCATGATGCAGACCGGCACGCCCCAACCGCTCGAACCCGTGACGCCCAAAGATGTCGCGCTGTGCCTGGATGATATTGGCGCTGCCATGGCCCAACCGCATGCTGTCATACCAGGCCAGCCCGGCCGAAAGCGCCGGCACCGGATGCCCGCCATGCACCGCAGCGCACACCACCTGTCGCAGCGCGGGGATACAGCGCGCCAGTGTCTGCGCGATCTGGGGCGCAAGGATCAACGCGCCCTGCGGCAGGTCCTGATCGAACGCGACCGCGATATCATCCAGCAGGGCGGAACGGATGATGCACCCAGCCCGCCAGATACGGGCGATGCTCGCCAGATCGAGCGCCCAACCATAGTCCTCGGAGGCCGCTGCCAGAATACGAAAACCCTGCGCGTAGGCGATCAGCCGCGCCGCCAGAAACGCCTCGGCCAGAACCTCTGGCGTGCCGTCAAAGGCCCCCACCACCCCGCCAAGGATTGCCTCGGTCCGCTGCCGCGTGTCCTTTTCCGAGGACCAGCCCCGCGCCCCTACCGCCGCCTCGATCATGCTGGCGGATTGCCCCAGACGCAGCGCTTCGATCACGGTCCAGCGCCCGGTGCCCTTTTGCCCCGCCGCGTCCTTGATCACATCGACCATCGGATGCCCGGTCTCGGGATCGGTATAGGTCAAGAGCCGGGCCGTGATCTCGACCAGATAGGATTTGAGCGGCCCCCGATCCCAAGCGGCAAAGAGCGCGCCAATCTCGGAGGGCGGCAGGGCCGCGCCATTGCGCAAGAGACTGTAGATTTCGGCAATGACCTGCATATCGGCATATTCGATGCCATTGTGCACCGTTTTCACGAAATGCCCTGCCCCGTCCGGTCCCAGATGCGCCACACAAGGGAGGCCTTCATACCGCGCCGCGATGGCGGTCAGGATCGGTTCCAGTTGCGCCCAGCTATGATCACTGCCGCCCAGCATCATTGAGGGGCCGTGCCGCGCCCCCGCCTCGCCGCCCGAAACGCCCAAGCCCACGAAATGCAAATCGCGTTCGGCCAGTTGCACCGCACGGCGCCGGGTGTCGTGGAAATCGGCATTGCCCCCGTCGATCACGGTATCACCGGGGCTGAGCAGCGGCGTGATCTCTGCCAGCATGGCATCCATCGGCGCGCCCGACGGGATCATGAAGAGGATGACGCGGGGGGTGTTCAACGCCGCAACAAACGCCTTCAGCCGCTCATGCGGATGCAGACGCGCCGCCAGATCGCCCGCCTCCTCCATGAAGGGAGCAATCCAGTCCACCTCGCGATTGGTCACAGCCACGTCAAAACCATGCTCCGCGATGTTCAACGCCAAGGCGCTGCCCATGGTGCCCAGCCCATAGATACCGATCTGCGCCATACGTCCCCCTGATACCGCTAACAGCCTCAGGTCAGGCTATGCGCTTTGGTGACGGGATTGCAAGCGCGCAGCACGCGAACGCAGCGCGCTCAGACCCCGAGACACCAGCGCATCACGGCCTTTTGCGCGTGCAGGCGGTTCTCGGCCTCGTCGAATATGACCGATTGCGGGCCGTCCATGACATCGGACGTCACCTCTTCGCCGCGATGCGCGGGCAGGCAATGCATGAAGAGTGCATCGGGTTTGGCCGCCGCCATCAGCTTGTCATTGACCTGATAGGGCCGCAACATGTTGTGCCGCCGCTCTTTGGTGGATTGGCTGTCATGCATGCTGACCCAGGTATCGGTGACGATCAGATCGGCCCCGTCCACCGCCTTGAACGGATCGCGTTCGATCGTGATCGTGCTGCCCGCCTTGCGCGCAAGGCCGATGAACTCTGGCTCAGGGTCCAGTTGCATCGGGCCGGTAAAGGTCAGGTCGAACCCGAACTGCCCGGCGGCATGCAGGAAGGACGCACAGACATTGTTGCCATCCCCCGACCAGACCACCTTCTTGCCCCGGATCGGGCCGCGATGTTCCTCGTAGGTCAGGATGTCGGCCATGATCTGACAAGGGTGGGTGCGGTCGGTGAGGCCGTTGATAACCGGCACATCGGCGTGTTCGGCCATTTCCAAGAGCACGGATTCGTCAAAGGTGCGGATCATGATCAGATCGACATAGCGGCTCATGACGCGGGCGGTGTCGGCGATGGTCTCGCCATGCCCCAACTGCATGTCGGCGCCCGAGAGCACCATGGTCTGCCCCCCCATCTGCCGCACACCCATGTCAAAGGACACGCGGGTGCGCGTCGAGGGTTTTTCAAAGATGAGCGCCACCATGCGCCCTGCCAGCGGTTGTTCGTCGTCCGGTGTGCCGCGCGGGCGGCCCTGCCGCGCTTCTTTCATGTGGCGGGCCTGATCAATCATCGCCCGCAGGTCGGTTTCAGAGGTTTTGTGGATATCAAGGAAATGGGTCATGGTCGTATCGCTTTTCGAGGGGGGGCCGTGGGGGCCAGCCCCCACACCCCCGGAGTATTTCGGGAACGATGAAATCAGGCCGTCTCAAGCGCCGTTGCCGCCGCATCGAGGCGTGTCACGGCTTGGGCGATTTCATCATCGGTGATGGTCAGGGGCGGCAAAAGGCGCAGGACGTTGTCAGCGGCGGGAACCGTGGCGACAAGGGCGGCGTAGCCCGCCTGCACCACTTCGGTATTGGGCACCTTGCACTTGAGACCCAGCATGAGGCCCATGCCCCGCACCGCCTCGAACACGGCCGGATGCGCCGCCACCAGCCCTTCAAGCCGTTGGCGCATGAGGGCCGCCTTGCGGTTGACCTCGGCCAGAAACTCGGGTGTTGCAATCTCAGACATGACCGCGCAGCCCACGGCGCAGCCCAAAGGGTTGCCGCCATAGGTCGAACCATGGGTGCCCGCCGTCATGCCAGAGGCGGCGCGCTCTGTCGCCAGAACGGCACCGATGGGAAAGCCGCCGCCGATGCCCTTGGCGACCATCATGATGTCTGGCGTCACCCCGGCCCATTCATGGGCAAAGAGCCGCCCCGTGCGCCCCACACCGCATTGCACCTCATCAAGGATGAGCAGGATGCCGCGTTCGTCGCAGAGCGCGCGCAGTCCCTTGAGGCATTGATCGGGCAGCGGGCGGATGCCGCCCTCGCCCTGCACCGGCTCGATCAGAATGGCGGCGGTGTTGTCGTCAATCGCGGCATGCAGCCCCTCGTGATCGCCCCAGCCGACATGTTTGAAGCCGGGCAGGAGCGGGCCAAAGCCCTTGGTCATCTTTTCCGATCCGGCAGCAGCAATCCCCGCCGACGAGCGCCCGTGAAAGGAGCCCTCGAAGGTGATAATGTCCGTGCGCTCCGGCTGGCCCGCATCGTAGAAATGCTTGCGCGCCATCTTGACCGCCAATTCGCAGGCCTCGGTGCCCGAATTGGTGAAAAATACCGTATCCGCAAAGGTTGCCGCCACCAGCCTGTCGGCCAACTCTTGCTGCGCAGGGATCTGGTAGAGGTTCGAGGTATGCCAGAGCGCCGCCGCCTGTTGGGTCAGCGCCGCCACCAGCTTGGGATGCGCATGCCCCAAAGCGTTGACCGCAATTCCGGCCCCCAGATCGAGAAAGCGTCGCCCGTCTGCCTCGATGAGCCAAGACCCCTCGCCCTTGACGAAGGAGAGCGGCGCGCGGTTGTAGGTTGGCAGGATCGAGGGGATCATGGCGGTTTCCTTGTCAAACAGGCCCTTTGAGTGCCGCATGGGCGGGGCCGAGTCAATCTTTAGAGGATTGGGCATTTGGAGGATTTGGCGGGCGGGCGCGGTCAAGCGCCGGGATCACGAGCGGACGGGACGTCAGACGCGGGTGCGTCGGCGTCGCAGCGGGGCGTATGTGGTCCGGGTGATCATGCCGGTGCGCTTAGCCGGTTTTGTGCGGCATGGGAAGCGAAATGTCGAGCGTCGGACCCGGCTCCATCGCCACGCGCGCGGCCCCAAGGCGCGGATGCAGCCGCCGCGCCAGATGCCAGCACCCGATCAGGCCCACGCCCGTGACCGCGAAGATCCCCGGCAACGGGGCCACCAGCAGCACAAGCCACGCCGCCCCCGGCGTGAGGATGCCCGAGACATCCCGGAAACTGGCGTAGATCGCCGACATCTCGGTGCGCTCCGACGGTTTGACCGCCATGAGGAATGGCAGGCCCGCCGACACATCGAGCAGCACCAGAAATACCGACGCCACACCGAGGCTTGCGACCGTCACCCACGGCAGGCTGCTGAAGGCCGCGGCAAAGAGAAAGAGCAACCCGGACACAAGAAAACCCGCCCGCACCGCATGGCGGATCGAGCGGCGCTGCATCCAGCGCAGCATGAAGGGCGTGAGAAAGAGCATCCCATTCGAGGCCGACAGGAGCATGCCCCCCAGATCCTCGCCCAAGCCCTGCTGCACCGCGAAGATCGGCAGATAGACCACATAGGCCCACCACCCGCAGGAGCGAATGACGGCAAAGATCCAGCCCGCCACCAGCCGGGGCTGTGCAAAGAACCGGGGCAGCCATGCCAGCGGATTGGGTGCCGGGCGGCGCGCGCGGGTGATCAGCTTGCCATTGCCAAGCCGCATATAGAGAAAGAGCACCATCATGCTCAGCGCCGCCAACCCGGCGATGAAAAACGGCAAGGGCCGCCATATCCCCAAGAGCGTGACGCCAAGGAATGGCCCCACCGTCCAGCCAAGCGCGCTGTAGAACATGCGCGAGGTCTCACAGCGGCCAAGCTCTGACTTGGCGATGAAGTCGAGCACATAGGCGTTGAAACAGACAAAGACCGTGACCGTGGCGGCGGTGATCAGCGCCAAGGCGGCGATCATGCCAAGTGCCCCGCCCTGCGCCCCCATCGCCGCCCCGCCCGCGAACATCACGCAGCCCGTCACATAGATCCAGCGGCGCGCCATGAAGCGCGAGGCAAAGGGCACCATGAGGCCCGTTGCCAGCGACAAAAGCCCCACCATGAAATAAATCTCGGAGACCAGCGCTGCATCGCGGAGCGCGCGATACATCTCGAGCGGCATGACCGAAATCAGGATGCCGCGCGCCATGGCCTCTGCCCCGGCAAGCGAGGCAAAGCCGCGCACCGAGGGTGTTGGGGCATGGCGGAGCCATTCGGGAATACGGCGTTGGTGCATGGAGTCGTTCCGATTTTTCGTAAGACTGACCACGGATACGGGGCGCGCGAATGGCAAACGACGACATCCTGTCGTTTTTGTTGTCAGGGATGTAAAAATTGTTGATCTCTTGCCCGCGCCTTGCGCCTTGCGGTGGGCGCAGTCTGCGGGCAATGCTGCGGCGATGTTCATACCCCGCGCCTCCAATCCCGGCCTTGCCGCCCTGCTGACTGTGCTGGCCGCCGCCCTGCTGGCCGGCACGACGCTTTTGGCCAAGGCGCTTGGGACAGACGCGCTTGGCCCCGCGCTCAGCCCATTTCAGATCAGCCATGGGCGGTTTCTATTCGCACTTCTGGCCATCGCTGGGATGAGCGCGCTGGTCCGCCCCCGGTTCACCCGCCCCGATCTGGCCACCCATGCCAAACGCTCGGCCCTGGGCTGGGGCGGGGTCACGCTCATGTTCGCCGCCGCCGCCTTCATTCCGCTGTCGGACGCCACCGCGATCAGCTTTCTCAACCCGGTGTTCGGCATGATCCTCGCCATCCCGCTCTTGGGAGAGCGGGTGGGACCGGTGCGGTGGGCGGCGGCGGGCATTGCCCTGACAGGGGCCGCGATCCTGGTGCGCCCCGGTAGCGGCGTGGTGGAGACCGGCGCGCTTCTGGCCCTTGGTGCAGCGCTTTGCCTTGGGGCGGAACTCATCTTTATCAAACGCCTCTCGGGCCGCGAAGGGCCATGGCAGATCCTGCTTGTGAATAACGCCATCGGGCTGAGCATCGCGACGCTGGCTGTGGTCTGGGTCTGGACCGCACCCACGCCGGCGCAATGGGCCGCCCTTGCAGCCCTTGGCGGTCTGATGGCGCTTGCGCAGACGGCGTTCATAAATGCCATGGCGCGGGGCGACGCGAGCTATGTGGCCCCCTTCTTTTACACCGCTCTGGTCTTTGCCGGGTTTTACGACGGGCTGGTGTTCGGGGTCTGGCCCGATGCCATTTCGATACTTGGCGCGGGCGTGATCGTGTGTGGTGCGGGAGTGCTTCTGTGGCGCGAAGGAAGACGGCGCGCGACGGTGACGTAACGCCACCTTTGACGAATCCCCGGCACCTTGGGCTGGATTGGGACCGAGGGAGAGGACCAATGCCGTTCAGCATCCTGTTGCCCATGGTCATCGCGGGCATCGCGGTGTTGCTGCATGTCTTGGGCTTGTCGCGCCGGACGGTGCTGACGGATGCGGCGGCACAGGCGGCATGACTGCGCGAAGTCCCCGAAAAGGTCGGCACGCCGGGATTTCCGACGCCGACAGGACACGACCCTTAGCCCTGTCACAAAACGTCCACCAAAAAGTTATTTGACCGATCCTTCCAAAGCGGGTCATGTCAGCCAAGGCGATTTGCGCCATCACTCACGAACAGGTGTCGCCCCGCCAGACGGTGCGGGACGCCACATAAGCACCCGGCACCTTGGCAAGGGCCCATTACTCACCCTTGTGCAAGGTGTCGGGGAAGTTCTGGAGTTCCATTGGCCGAGTCACCTTTTTCCTATGACCTATTGTTCGAATTGATACAGCAAGGCGCAGGGAAAAATCCTGTGCCGAATCCGAGGTGCTGGGGGCCGCAATGCGCGCCATCAGACACTATCAACAGGGCTACCGCGTCGGATTTCTCGCCGCGATCACAAAAGACCGCAGCCCGAGAGAGGCGATCCTTGCCATCTTCGACGCCATCGCCCAAGGCAACGACACCATGCCGGGCGGCTGCCTCGTGGTCAGTTCGGCGATGGAGCTTGCCTACATGATGCTGAAATCGCCCGCATCATCGCAAACAGCATGGCTGAGGTCGAAGATGTGTTTGCCAGTTGCCTCGCAACAAAGCGATGACCGGGTGCGCACCCTGTTGAACTGATGCCTACCATCGACCGCTCAGGGCACGCGCCAGCAAGCCAACCTGCGCGCGCGCAGGCGCAATCCCCAGCCGCCCCTCAGCCACCGCGCGCGGATCGCGTGCCACGCGGCGCAGCACCGGACCCGCCAGCCAGAGCGGCAAGAGCGCCGCC
>JBLRXE010000002.1:0-29726 GCA_047920895.1 Roseovarius sp. | reverse complement strand
CGATTGCCTGAGGGCATTTCGATCATGTCCACCTGTTCCTTGATGTTGGTCCATTTGTGGTTCTTGAGGGCAGCCACCTGAATTTCATTGTCGAAATGGCCGATATTGCCGACAATCGCCATGTCCTTCATCCCGCGCATGTGCTCGATGCGGATCACGTCCTTGTTGCCGGTGGTGGTGATGAAGATGTCGGCGCTGTCGATCACGTCTTCCAGAACGACCACTTCAAACCCGTCCATCGCCGCCTGAAGCGCGCAAATCGGGTCCACTTCGGTTACTTTCACACGCGCACCAGCACCGCGCAGCGATGCGGCAGAGCCTTTGCCCACATCGCCATAGCCGCAGACCACGGCGACCTTGCCCGCCATCATCGTATCGGTGGCGCGGCGGATACCGTCCACGAGGCTCTCTTTACAGCCGTATTTGTTGTCGAATTTGGACTTGGTCACGCTGTCGTTGACGTTGATCGCCGGGAAGGGCAGTTGCCCCTGCTTGTGCAGCTCATAAAGCCGGTGAACGCCGGTGGTCGTCTCCTCTGACACGCCCTTGATCTGATCGCGCAGCTTGGTGAACCAACCGGGGCTGGCTGCCATGCGTTTGGCGATCTGCGCCTTGATGACCTCTTCCTCTTCGGAGGCAGGGACCGGGATGATGTCCTCGCCCGCTTCGGCGCGCGCGCCCAGCAGAACATAGAGTGTCGCATCGCCGCCATCGTCGAGGATCATGTTCGGGCCATCCTCGAACATAAAAGATTTGTCGAGATAATCCCAGTGTTCCTCAAGGCTCTGCCCCTTGATCGCGAAAACCGGCGTGCCGCTCGCGGCAATCGCCGCCGCGGCGTGATCCTGCGTCGAGAAGATGTTGCAAGAGGCCCAACGGACATCGGCCCCGAGATCCACCAGCGTCTCAATCAGCACGGCCGTTTGAATGGTCATATGCAGGCTGCCCACGATCCGCGCGCCCTTGAGCGGCTTTGCCTCGCCATATTCCTTGCGCAGGGCCATCAGCCCCGGCATTTCGGTTTCGGCAATATCAAGTTCCTTGCGCCCGAACGCCGCGAGGCTGATGTCCTTGACGATGTAATCCTTTGCCATCTGAAGTGGCTCCTTGCATGACGATTTTGCAAGGCAGATAGCATTGCCCCCCCCATTGGGCAATGTGCGATTAACCCGCCACACCCTCTGAAAGGCGTGGCGGCGCATCGTTCCAATGCTGGCCGGTCGCCACGACACAACTCACCCCGTCGGGCCGGGTGACGAAAACGGTGAAACTGCCTGTCTGATCCGAGGACCAGATTTCCAGCAATTGTTGCGGGCTTTGCATCCCGCCCCCGGCAAGATGCTCGTTGTAGCGCTCCTCCAGCGCCGCAACCAGGTCTGCCCTCGGCAGGCAGGTCATCGCCTGTGCATGGGCGGGTGGCGGCGCAAGCGCAGCTGCGCCAAAGATGAGTGCGGTGGAACAGAGACGTTTGAACATGGTGTTTCTCCTCGGATTTGGCGCAGGGCTGCGCCGGGTTTCATAGCTTCAATCTGGCAAGCAATCGTCAGGCGCGCACTAAAAATTCGTGCACAAGGGCGTGTAACGCATGTGTTTAGGGTTTGCGCGCAGGGCGGCCTTTGCCTACCTCATGTTGCCATGACCGCATCCAATCGCCTCACTTTCTCCAGCCCCGCCGCGCGGCTGCAATACATGCTCCTGATGGGTCTTTTTCGCCTTGCTTTCAGGCGTGGGCTTTACGGGCGGTTTGCGCGCGGGCTTGGGCGGCTCTTTGATCCCGAAAACGCCGTGATCCTACATGACGGGGATGCAGCCCCCTATCGGATCGCGTTGAATGACGGCTACTGGACCCGCTTCGCGCTCTACCGTGCGCCCTATGAGCCAGAGGTCGCACTGGTTTTGCGTGCCGCCGCCGGAGCCACGCCGCTCTTTTGTGATCTCGGTGCAAACATGGGCTACTGGACCACCCGTGCCGCACCGCATTTTGAGCGCGTCATCGCGGTCGAGGCCTCGGCGCGGACATTCGAGCGTTTGCGGGGCAACGCGGGCACGCTGCCGGGTGTCACTCTTCATCGCGCGGCGATCCATGCAACATCGGGTCAGGTTCTGACCTTTGTGAACACATATCTCAGCCATGCCTCTGCCCGGCTGATGGGGGACATGCCAGCAGGCGCACAGGACCGAACCGAGACCGTGACCACGCTTGCCATTGATGATCTTGTCCCCCCCGGCACCGCCGCATTGATCAAACTCGATGTCGAAGGGGCCGAGATTGCCGCCATCACCGGCGCGGCCCGCGCTCTGGCTGATGGTTCCGTTCTGATCTACGAGGACCACGGCAATGATCCCGCCTGCATGGTGAGCGCGCATTTGCTGGAGCAGGCAAATCTCAGTCTCTATTTCAGCGAAAATGGCCTAATTCCGATGCCGGACGTCGCGACGATACAGGCACTCAAGACCGATCCGTTCAAAGGCTATAACTTCGTTGCAGCGTGCGCGGACTCTCCTCTGCTGGGGGGGATCATTCAGGGCTTTGCAAAATCGGCCAAGCCGCGCTAGGCAGAACCGTCCCATAATCCCGGAGGCCCCATGCCCAAACCCCGCGCTTGGCAGAAAATGCTCTCGGGCCGCAGGCTCGATCTGCTCGACCCGACGCCTGTCGATATCGAAATCGAGGATATAGCCCATGGACTCAGCTTTGTCGCCCGCTGGAATGGACAGACACTGGGCGACTTTGCCTATTCCGTGGCTGAACATTCATTGCTCGTGGAACGGCTCTATTCACGCCTTAATCCCTCTGCGTCGGCCAAATGGCGGCTTGCCGCGCTTTTGCATGATGCGCCCGAGTATGTGATCGGTGATATGATATCACCTGTGAAAAATGCGATCGGGCCGGGCTATGACGATCTCGACAAGCGGCTTGCGGCGGCGATTCATATCCGCTTTGGACTGCCCGCCACGATCCCGCCCGCGATCAAGAAGCAGATCAAACAGGCCGACAAGATCAGCGCCTGGATGGAAGCCATGGAAATCGCCGGGTTTACTGTGGCTGAGGCGGACCGCTTTTTTGGTAAACCCGATGCCGCGCTCTTGCAGGGGCTGCACATCACCCTGCGCCCCCCGGTCGAAACGCGGCGGGAGTATACCGCGCGCTATCAGGTGCTCATCACTGAGATGGGTTAGATCCAGCCGCCGCGTGACATGAGGCCCATCGCCTCCAGTTGGCGCCAGCCGGTCAATTGCGTTGAACCCGCGCACCACAGATCGGGATCGGCCCGCAAGGCGTCATAATAGCCATGATAGAGACTGCTATTCGCAAAATGCTCTTGTCGCACCTGTTCTTCGGCAGACCGATCGACTACGGTGCTCAGAAACTTGCTGTGCAACAGGATGCCCGAGGTCATCTCGCCCCCAGTGCTGCCATAGACATGATTTAATTGTCGGGGCAGAAGCGAATGTGCGGAGCTGACATAGGCGTAGCGCCGGTTCCATTGCACCAGCGGCACCTTGCCCATGGTCGGTGCGCGGCGTGGATCACTGGCAAAGAACATCCGGGCACGAGGGCCACCCTGAATCCACAGGTTGTGCAAATCCGCCTTGCGCTGCATCGCATAATTGCCGCCATCGAACCAGCAGAGCGCCTGAAAAGGGTCTGATCCGGCCTGATAGGGGCATTCTGACAGGCGTCCCTGCGGATACATATCCAGCATCAACGCGCCGAAGGACCGGCGCTCTTGCGCTTCCAGCCAATTACAGAGCGCGGGAAGAGGGCGCGTGTCATGATAGGGATAGATCAGACATTCGTCAGCATCGAGGGTCAGGCACCAATGACCGTGGCCATATTTCATCTGCAACCACGTCAGCCAATCGACCCCGAAACGGGATCGCTTGTAGCTGTGCCCCGTGCTCCAGAGCGAGACATCAGGCTGAGCCACGAGATAGTCGCGGGTGCCATCGCCGCTGGAATTATCGACAATAAGGAAGTGCCGCACCCCAAGGTTCCGGTGGTGTGACAGGAAATAGGGCAGACGCAGCGCTTCGTTGCGCAGCGTGCTGAAACACAGGATATCACCGGGACTGATTTGCGCTGATTCGTCTCTGACACAGCGCAATTGACGCCTTTTGCGAAAGCCGCGCCAGAGCAGGCGCCGCCGCTTCCATCTCAGGCGATAGGCCATCGCCAGATCGCTGATCCTCTCGCCTCTGCCCATGCGGTCCCCGTGATCCCTCAAGCGGCAGAGTCATCGCTATTGGTCGTAATGTCCAGTCTGATGCCAGCGCCAGGCGTCCCCGATCATCTGCGCAAGCGTCGAGCGTTTCGGCTGCCAGCCCAGTTCCGCCGCAGCGCGGGTTGACCCCGACACCAGCCGCGTGCAATCACCGGGCCGCCGCACCCCTTCGACCACAGGCACGGCGTGGTTTGTCACGGCTGCGGATTGGTCGATCACCTCACGCACCGAAAATCCCGTGCCCGTGCCAAGGTTGAAGATGCGGCTGCCCTTGGCCGCCTCGAGCCATTTGAGGCCAAGAACATGCGCATCGACCAAGTCACTAACATGCACATAATCACGGATACAGGTGCCGTCGGGCGTGTCGTAATCCGTGCCAAAGATCGTCAACGCCTCGCGCTTGCCGTCGATGGTATCCAGCATAAGCGGGATGAGATGGGTCTCAGGCTGATGAAATTCCCCGATCTCTGCCTCTGGGTCTGCACCCGCGACGTTGAAATACCGGAAAATCACATGGCGCAGCCCATATGCCGCCTCGAAATCGCGCAACATATCCTCTATCGCGCGTTTTGACGCGCCATAGGCGTTGATGGGATACTGCGCGCAACTCTCGTCGAGCAGAACGTTATCCTGATCGCCATAGGTGGCGCAGGTCGAGGAAAAAACAAAGTCGAGACAGCCCGCCGCAACCGCCGCCTCGATCAAGGAGAGCGATCCGGCCACATTGTTGTGCCAATAGAGGCCCGGATCGCGCATGCTCTCGCCCACCTGGCTGAGGGCGGCAAAATGCATCACTGCGGCGGGCTGATACCTGGCAAAGACCTGATCGAGCCGCGCGCGATCTGTCAGGTCGCCCTGCTCGAAGGGGCCGAACTTCACGGCGTCCTGCCAGCCCGTGCACAGATTATCGTAAGTGACGGGCGTATATCCCGCTGCCGCCAATGCCTTGCAGGCGTGACTGCCGATATAGCCCGCCCCGCCTGTCACCAGAATATGCGACACGCCAATTCCTTTCGTGGTGTCTTACTGAGCAGCTTTTTCAGCATGAACCACATCCGAAATATAATTCCAAAGCTCCTCCCGCAGATCATCGCGCGCCAGTGCAAAGGCCACTGTTGCCTGCAAGAACCCTGCTTTTGAGCCACAATCGAATCGCTGCCCCTGAAAGCGAAAACCGTAGACCTCTTCGCCATCCTCGCGCGCGGCGTCAATCGCGTCGGTCAGTTGGATTTCGCCCCCTGCCCCCGTCTGTTTGCGGTTGAGTTTTTGCAATACGGTGGGGGTCAGGATATAGCGACCAATCACCGCGAGATTTGAGGGCGCCGTGCCCGGAGCAGGCTTTTCCACCATCCCCTTGGTCAAGACCATGCTGCCCATATCCTCTTTTATATCGAGAATACCGTAGGATTTTGTCATGACATCCGGCACTTCCATAGCAGCCACGATGTTGCCCTGCGTTTCCTCAAATGCTTCGACCATCTGGGCAAGACAGGGTTTTTCCGCCGCGATCACGTCATCCGGCAGGATCACGGCAAAGGGCTCGTTCGAGATCAGCCGACGCGCACACCAGACCGCATGACCCAGACCCAACGGCTTGTGCTGGCGCATATAGGCCACTTCGCCGCTGTCCATGTTGGTGGATTTGAGGATTTCAAGCAGGTCATCCTTGCCTTTGCGGCGCAATTCCGCCTCAAGCTGTGGAGCATAATCGAAATAATCCTCAAGCGCGCCCTTGCCACGCGAGGTGATGAAGATGAATTCCTTGATACCGGCAGCGCGCGCCTCGTCGATCGCGTATTGAACAAGCGGGCGATCGACCAGCGTCATGATTTCCTTGGGCACGGATTTCGTGGCTGGCAAAAACCGTGTTCCCAACCCGGCGACCGGAAAGATTGCCTTGGTAACTTTGCTGCGCATCGACCACTCCTGAACTACTTTTCGCCACTCTATACACCTGCAACGCGCTTTGCATCGCGTTAAGGGGAAAATTCGCGAAATGTTGCGAATTGGCAGAACATCCCCAATGGACCTCAGGCCATGCCCATTTCCTGCATCATCGTTTCGATGCGGGGCACATCCTCGGGGTTGTTCAGCTCCCAGAATTGCCGCCCCTGCGCCGCAACCTCGACGCAGAGCACGGCGCGACCGCGTTCTAGAAACCTCAATTGCTCCAGTCCCTCGAGGTGTTCCAGCGGCCCCATGGGCCAGTTGGAATAGTCGCGCAACGCTTGCGGACGGTAGGCGTAGACGCCGACATGGTGAAAGACCGGGGTCGCCTCTTGCGCCTCATAGCGCCGCGGGGTGTAGGGTATCACCTCCTTGGAGAAGTAGAGTGCGCGCGCGCCCTCGCCAAAAACCGCCGTGGTGCCGCCCACGCGGCCATTGGCGCGGTCGTCGAGAAAGCCGTTGAGCGCACGGCCATCACAGCGCAGCACCGGCGTTGCCACCTCTGCCCCGGCATCCGCACGCAGGCCCGCAATCAGATCCTCGACGAACCAATGTGGCGTGAGCGGTGCATCGCCTTGCAGATTGACGATGATGTCATAGCCGCCGCCCATGACCTCCAGCGCCTCGGCGCAGCGTTCAGTGCCATTGCCGCAACTCTCTGAGGTCATCACAACCTCGGCTCCGAATGACTCTGAGGCGGCACGGATACGGGCGTCATCGGTGGCCACGACCACCCGGTCCACGCCCTGCACCTGACGGGCGGCTTCCCATGACCTCTGTATCAGGCTCTTGGCCGCACCCGTGGCGCCAGTCAGGGCCACAAGGGGTTTGCCGGGATAGCGGGTTGAGGCATAGCGCGCCGGGATGACGATAACCACGCTCATGTCATGCTCCTTTCAGGACGACGCCGGGGGCGAGTGCAATAAAGAACGGATTTGCAAAATCAGCTTTGCCATAGGTGAGCGGCTGATGGTCCTCGAACCGCACTACCTGCCCCCCGGCCCCGTTCAGCACCGCATGCCCGGCGGCAGTATCCCATTCCATAGTGCGCCCCAGACGCGGATAGAGATCGGCCTCGCCCGTCGCGACAAGGCAGAACTTGAGCGAAGACCCCGCGCTCGTCATGTCCTTGACCGCGTACTTGCCGATGTAGTCGTCGGTGGCCTGATCCCGGTGCGATTTGCTGGCCACAACCATCAGTGCGGCATTGTCCGGTTTTGACACGCGCACGGGTCGCAGCGCGCTGGGCGCCTCCATGGTAAACGGGCCATCTTCTTCAACCGAGGTGCCATCGGCCAGCGTGTAGAACATGCGCCCCTTGGCGGGGGCATAGACCACCCCACGGGTCGGCACACCGGCCTCGACATAGGCGATATTGACCGTGAAATCGCCCCGCCGGTTGATGAATTCCTTGGTCCCGTCCAGCGGATCGACGATCAGAAAGGTCTGGGCCGTCTCGCTATGCGATTGCGCCTGCTCCTCGGTCACGAGTGGCGTTTCCGGGAATGCGGCGCGTAGCCCGGCCGCGATGATCGCATCCGCCGCCTCGTCCGCCTCGGTCACGGGGCTTGCGTCGGACTTTATCTTGATCGCAAAATCATCCGCTTCATAAATCTCCATGATCTTTGCCCCGGCTTCGAGCGCCAAGGCGCGCATCACCGAAATCAGCCTGTCATACTCCAAATTGCCGCTCCTTTGCCGTCAAGACGCCACTTTGCGCCGTTAAACCATGGATTACACCTGCGCCCTTATGATACGCTCTCGCAAGGACAGCAAGAAACCCGGACCAAAAATTCAAAGGCCATCGGCTCTGCCCCATGTTCAAGACCACGCGCCCTAAATCGAATCTGCACTCGGCAATAAACATTGCAGAATTGATTTATCATGCCGCTGTGCGGGACGTGCGCAAGAGTGATGGAAACGCGATCCTGGCGCTGCTCAAGAACATCCTGACCGTGATCATCATGGTCATGGCCTTTTATCTGATGTTCAGTGTTCTGGGTCTCAAGGGCACGGCGATGCGTGGCGATTTCCTGCTGTTCATGATGTCCGGCATTTTCGTCTACATCACCCATATCAAGGCGCTGAGCGCGGTCATAGGGGCCGAAGGACCGGCCTCACCGATGATGCAGCACGCGCCGATGAATACGGTCATCGCGATCTGTTCCGCCGCTCTCAGTTCCCTTTATATTCAGGTGCTGTCGCTCTTCGTGGTTCTTTTCGTCTATCATGTGGGCTTTGTGCCGATCAGCATCTATCAGCCGCTCCAGGCCTTTGGCATGATCCTCACGGCGTGGTTCACGGGCGTTGCCGTGGGTCTTGTCCTTTTGGCGATCAAGCCTTGGGCGCCCGGCTTCGTGTCGATCTTTGCCATGATCTATCAGCGTGCCAACATGATCGCCTCGGGCAAGATGTTCGTGGTCAACACCTTGCCCACGTTCATGATGAATATGTTCGACTGGAACCCGCTGTTTCACATCATCGACCAGACGCGCGGCTTTGTGTTCATCAACTACTTTCCGCACCGGACCTCGCTTGAATATCCGATCTATGTCGGGCTTGCCCTGTTGATGATCGGCCTCATGGCGGAATTCTATACCCGCCAATACGCCTCGAGCAGTTGGGAAGCACGGCGGTAAACCGCCGGCATCATTGCAGGACCTTGCCCTCGGGCCATGTCATCCGCGTCTTCAATGTGATTGCCTGCGTCTCTCCGGCAGGCAGATCAAAGGTCCATGCCAAAATGCCCCGCTCGCCGTTGATGTCGCGCTCGGAGGGCATTGGATCGGCGCTCCATTTGATTTCCAGATTCTCTTGTTCGGATACCGGCACTCGATCAATCAGGCGCAGCGGCCATGCCTCGCCAGTCAGATTGTCGACGGTGATTTCGACCGTCTCAGTCTGTTCATTGGATTTCGTGAGGATGCCCCGGTCGCCCTCGTTGCGGTCGCGCACCAGACGCGTCAGGCGCAGACCCTCGATCGGGCCAAAGGACATGTCGGCCTTGTCCCCATCCGCGATCAGGTTGAGCCAGCGTCGTCCAACATAATGCCCATCGAGATAGAAACGTGCCTCGGATGTGGGCAACAGGATCTCGCCGGTATCATTGGTCAGCCGCGCCATCAGATAGGCGGTTTGATCCAGCATCGGCACCGCCTGCGCCACGATTTCAGCCTGCGTTTCCAGCGGGGCGAGCATCAGGCGGACGTGATCGGCGCCCGTGGTGACGCTGACGGGGGCAGGATAGCCATAGGTGACGGATAGCCCGTCAAAACGGGCGGTGGCCATGTCAGAGACGGCGGCCTCGGCCACCGGCGCGGCCATCAGCGCCACCTCAGCCTTGCCGCGTGCCATCGCCGGGATCGCTTGGGGGTCTTCAATCCGTGCAATCCAAGGCCAGATTTGCCCCGGTTCGGTCTGTTCCGAGGGGCGCAGGGTCGAGAGGCTGAGCGCGATGTCTTGCCAGTTCTCGCCGGTGGATTGCCGCACAAACGCCCCGCGCTCGATGCGTAGGGCGCCGCTGTCGCGCGCCAGATGCAGATCATAGAGCGGCTGCCAGCCTGCATCGGGGATGGTATAGGTTACGGTCAGCGTGCCTTGGGCCTCGGTATCAGAGGTGATCGCCACGGCGAGCATGGCGCGCGCCTCATCTTCGGGCACCAGCGCATTGAGCGCCTGACGCGCGGCATCGCGCGCCTTGATCTGCTCCTTGAGGGCGCGTTTGGCGGCCGCGGCATGGCGGGTGGCGGCGGTTTCCGCCTGACGGGCCAGCAGGGTCTCGCTGCCGATCAGGTTGCTCAGATCGCGCAGTTGATCCGGCGTCAGGATCGCGGCCCCCTCGCCTTGGCCGATCTGTGCCAGAAAGATGATGCGGGCACGCGCGGCCTCGGCCTCGATCTCGATGTCAGCGATGTCCTCGCGGGCAAGGCGCAGCGCCTCCTCAAGCCGCGCCACCTCGGCGCGGGCGGCGCTGAGCGCGGCGCTGTCGGGGGTATCGCGCGGCGGCACATAATCGTTGCGTGTGGTGACACCGCCCATGCGCGCGCCCTGAACCGCAACCCGCACCGAGGCCAGCGGCGTGCCTTGCGGCAGGTCGGCGAGGATCAGGTCATGCTGTCCAGCCGGGGCGCTGAAGGGCACCTCGCGGGTCACGGTCGCGCCTTGGGGATAGAGGGTCACGGCACTGACGCGGCTGGACAGCGCGATGTCGTCGGCCACGGCGGGAAAGGCGAGAAATATCAAAGGCAGGGATAGGACACGCATGCGGGACACTCCTGAAATATCTGTAGCGATGTTTCGGGGTTGCTTGGCCAGAGTGCAAGCCTGTCGCGTGGTCATCGGTGACGATAGGCCGGGATGCGCCTATGCAACGGGGTGCCGCCGCCGCACTGACCCCGGCCGCCCCGGCAGGTCTAGCGTGGCATCGCCGCGCGGGGTGCGGGCAATGATCTGCCCCTTGGACACGACCGCAAGGCGCGCGGCGCGCAGGCGCACCGCCTCAATCGGATCGCCCGCGTCCAGCACCACAAGCGAGGCTATGGCACCCACATGCAGGCCGTAATCCTCCAGCCCCAGAATCCGCGCGTTCTCAACCGTCACCATGTCGAAACAGCGGCGCATTTCCTTGGGGCTCGACATCTGCGCCACATGCAGCCCCATAAAGGCGACATCCAGCATGTCGGCGGTGCCGAGGCTATACCACGGATCGCGCACGCAATCCTGTCCCCAGCCCACGGTGATGCCCTGCGCCTGCATCTCCTTGACCCGTGTCAGGCCGCGCCGTTTCGGGAATGTGTCATGCCGCCCCTGCAACATGATGTTGATCAGCGGATTGGGAATCGCGGCCACGCCCGCTTCGGCCATCAGCGGCAAGAGTTTCGATACATAATAATTGTCCATCGAGTGCATCGAGGTCAGGTGGCTGCCCGCCACCCGCCCCTGAAGTCCGAGGCGCTGCGCCTCACAGGCCAACGTTTCGATATGGCGGCTGAGGGGATCGTCGCTCTCGTCGCAATGCATATCGACGCGCAGGCCCCGCGCGGTGGCGATTTCACAAAGTTCGCGCACCGAGGCGGCACCATCCGCCATGGTTCTCTCGAAATGCGGGATGCCGCCCACCACATCGACGCCCATATCAAGGGCGCGGATCGTATTGGCGCGGGCAGTCGGGTCGCGGTAGAATCCGTCTTGTGGAAAGGCCACGAGTTGCAGGTCGATATAGCCTTTGACCTTGTCGCGCACCTCGAGCATGGCCGCCACGCCCTTGAGGCTGTCGTCGCAGGTATCGACATGGCTGCGCATCGCCAAAAGGCCCATCGAGGCGGCCCAATCGCAATAATCGAGCGCACGCGCGACCATCTCCTGTTGCGTGACGATCTGCTTGAGTTCACCCCAGAGGCCGATCCCCTCAAGCAGCGTGCCAGAGGCATTGATGCGCGGCAGGCCGTAACTCAGCGTCGCATCAAGGTGGAAATGCGGATCGACAAAGGGCGGGCTGACCAGATCGCCGGTGGCGTCGATCACCTCGGCCGCGGCGGCCCCGTCGAGATGACCCATGGCCGTAATCCGGTCGCGCGTGATGCCAATATCGGCTATGGTGCCATCGGGCAGCGTGCCACCCTTGACGATCAGATCGAACATCAACGTTCTCCCTTGTTGAAGGCCACCATCAGGGCGGCAGGCACCTCGGCGCGGCGCGACATGACGATGAGCGCGAGGATCGACAGGACATAGGGCGTCATCAGGAATATCTGATAGGGAATATCCGCGCCGAGTGGGGTCTGTTGCACCCGGATTTGCAGCGCATCAAAGGCGGCAAAGAGCACCGCCCCCAACAGCGCCTTGCCCGGCTTCCACGCGCCAAAGACCACGAGAGCGATGCAGACCCAACCGCGCCCGTTGACCATCTCGAAGAAGAAGGAGTCAAACGCCGACATTGTCAGGAATGCCCCTCCCACCGCCATCAACCCCGATCCGAAAATCACCGCGCCCATGCGGAGGCCCGTGACCGAGAGCCCCTGTGCCGCGACCGCCGCCGGATTCTCGCCCGCCGCACGCAGCGCAAGGCCAAGAGGTGTGCGGTAGAGCACGAGGCTGACGACGCCCACGAGGATGAACGCCAGATAGGTCAACGGCGTTTGCGAAAAGAGGGCGGGGCCAATCAGCGGAATGTCCGACAAAAAAGGGATTTCCCATGGCTTGAAGGCTGCGATCTTGGGGGGGCTTGTCACCTCTGGCAGGGCTAGGCGATAGGCATAATAGGTTGACGATGTGGCCAGTAGCGTGACGCCTAATCCCACCACATGCTGTGAGAGGCCAAAGGGCACCGTCAGTAGGCTATGAACCGCGCCAAAGCCCATGCCCACCACCATCGCCACCGCCACACCGGGCCAGAGACCCAGACCGGAATAGACCGCCATCCACCCGGCAAAGGCACCGGCCACCATGATCCCTTCGATCCCAAGGTTGAGCACGCCGGCGCGTTCGCAAATGAGTTCCCCCAGAGTGGCAAAGATCAGCGGGCTGGCGATGCGGATTGCGGCGGCCCAAAAGCTGGCGGAGAGGAGGATGTCGAGAATGTCCATGCGCTATTCCCTCACCACCCGGAACCGCGTGAGCAGGATCGCCAGCACCATAAGCAAGAGCGCCGTCGCGAGCATGATATCGGCCAGATAGGTCGGCACGCCCACTGCGCGGCTCATGCTGTCGGCGCCCACAAATATCCCCGCGACAAAGAGGGCGGCGGCGATGACACCCAGCGGATTGAGCAGCGCCAGCATCGCCACGATGATGCCGGTATAGCCAAAGCCGGGGCTGAGATCGAGTGTGAGACTGCCTTTGACGCCCGCCACCTCGGAGAAGCCTGCCAATGCGGCGAGACCACCAGAGAGAAGCGCCGTCTTGATCAGCACCGCATTGACCGGAATCCCGGCAAAGCGCGCCGCTTCACGGTTGAGGCCCACCGCGCGCATTTCATAGCCCAAGGTGGTGCGCCGTTCGACCAGCCAGACGAGAGCGGCGGCGATGAGGGCCAATGCAAAACCCCAATGCAGGCGCAATCCTTCGACAAGGCGCGGCAGCCGCGCCTCGGCAATCAGCCGCTCGGATTTGGGCCAGCCCATGCCCATCGGGTCCTTGAGCGGTCCTTCGAGCAGGAGCGAAATGAAAAGGAGGAAGATGAAGTTGAAGAGGAGCGTCGTGACCACCTCATCGACGCCAAACCGCACCTTGAGCAGCGCAGGGATGAGCAGGACGACCGCGCCCGCCAGCATCGACACAAGGACCAGCGTGGGCAAGAGGGCCGTGGCGGGCCATGGTAATGCGCCAGTCCCTAGAACCACGGTCATCAGCGCCCCGGCATAGAGCTGCGCCTCCGCGCCGATATTCCAGAGCCGGGCACGGAACGCCACCGCCACGGCCAATCCGGTGAAGATCAGCGGCGTGGCGCGATTGAGTGTCTCTAATACGGCGAATTTCGACCCCGCCGCGCCCTTGAGGATCAGCCCCAGCACGGCAAAGGGATTGGCCCCAGCCAACATCGCCAAGAGCGAGGCCACGATCACCGTTGCGGCAATCGCCAGCACGGGTGGCAGCGTGCTGCGGGCCAGCGAAGGGTTGGCGATGGGTTCAAGACGCATGTGCCACCCCCGCGTCAAACCCATGACCCGCCATCCAGACGCCCAGTTCGGCGGGGGTCATCGTGCCGCGCGCAAATTCGGGCGATAGCCGCCCTTCGGACATCACATGGATCACGTCCGACAGCGCCATGATCTCATCCAGATCTTCGGAAATCAGCAGCACCGCCGCGCCCCGGTCGCGCGCCTTGAGCAATTGTTCATGCACATAGTTGACCGCGCCAATATCCAGCCCGCGCACCGGCTGGTTGGCAAGGATGATACGCGGATTGGCCTCGAGCACGCGGCCAAGGATCAGTTTCTGCATATTGCCGCCCGAGAGCAGGCGAATGCGCGTATCCGGCCCCGGACAGCGAATGTCATAGCCCTTGATGATCGCCAGTGTTTCGGCCTCGGCACGCGGCCAGTTCATCCAGCCTGCGCGGCTCATGGGCGGTTTGTGATAGCTCTCCAGAATGGCATTCTCGGTCAGGGAGAAATCCGCGATTGTGCCGGTTTTGTGTCTATCTTCCGGTATGCGTGCGATGCCGTGTTCGACGGCGGCGCGTGGGCTCCACTGCGCCATGTCCGCGCCAGCAAGATCAAGCCGCCCCGAGGCGGGCACGGCAAGACCGGCGATGACATCGGCCAGCGCCGCCTGACCGTTGCCAGACACTCCGGCAAGCCCGGTGATCTGGCTAGCGCGCAAGCCGAGCGTTACCGATTTCAGCCCCGGCGCGCTGCCCCGGTCTGGGGTGGTGACAGCGTGCAACTGCAAGAGCGGCGCGCCGGGCGTGCCGGGGGCGACCCGTGGCGCGCTGACCGCACTGCCCACCATCGCAGCGGCAAGCGCGTGACGGTCAGTGGTGGCGGTGGCCATCTCGGCCACAACCTTGCCATGGCGCAGGATCACCACACGGTGGGCAATATCCATCACCTCATGCAGTTTATGGCTGATGAACACGATCGACAGGCCCTTGGCCACCGCCTCGCGCAGGGTGGCAAAGAGATCGTCGGTTTCCTGCGGGGTCAACACCGCTGTGGGTTCGTCCAGAATGAGAATGCGCGCTTTGCGGTAGAGCGCCTTGAGGATTTCCACCCGCTGCCGTTCGCCCACCGTCAGGCTGCCGACGCGGGCGTCGGGATCAACGACCAGATGAAAATCCGCCGAGAGCGTGACAATCTTGGCCCGTGCCGCTGTGCGATCAGAACGCCAGCGCCAGAGCGGTTCGGTGCCGAGCGTCACATTGTCCAGCACCGTCAGGTTATCGGCCAGCGTGAAGTGCTGATGAACCATGCCAACGCCTGCCTCCAATGCGGCGCGCGGATTGCCGGGGGGCAACTCGCGGCCCATGACCATCACTCGGCCTTCGTCGGCGGTGTATTGGCCAAAGAGGATGTTCATCAGTGTGGTCTTGCCTGCGCCGTTCTCGCCCAAGAGGGCCACAACCTCGCCCCGGTGCAGGTCGAGGCTCACCGCGTCATTCGCGGTGAGCGCGCCGAAACGCTTGGTAATCCGGTCCAGGCGCAGAACGACCTGCGCCGCATCTGCGCCTGTCATTTAAGAGGACTTGGGTTCTTCGTCGTTGATCGCAACGGTAAAGCTGCCCGCCTTGATCGCCGCCTCGCGCTCCGCCACCAGCGCCAATGCCGCCTCGGGCACCTTGCCCTCAAAGGTGCCAAGCGGCGCCAGAGAGCATCCACCTGCCTTCATGAAGGAATAGACGCCGTAATCTGCGGCGGTAAAATTCCCTGCGTTCACAGCGGTAATCGCGGCATCAAGCGTCGGCTCGAAATGCCAGAGCGCCGAGGCGACGACCGTTTCGGGATAATCGGCTTGGGTGTCGATCACGTTGCCTATAGCCAGCACCCCCTTTTCCTGCGCTGCATCCGACACGCCAAAGCGCTCGGCATAGAGCATGTCCGCGCCGCCCTCGATCATGGCGAATGCGGTTTCCTTGGCCTTGGGTGGATCGAACCAGGAGCCGATAAAGCTCACTTGGAACTTGATGTCGGGGTTCATTTCCTGCGCACCGGCCATGAAAGCGTGCATCAGGCGGTTGACCTCGGGGATCGGAAAGCCGCCGACCATGCCGATATTGGCGGTCTTGGTCATCGCGCCCGCAATGATCCCCGAGAGGTAAGAGGCGTCCTGAATATAGTTGTCGAACACCGCGAAATTCGCCAGCGCCGGGTCTTCCTTGAAGCTCGACCCCATCAGGAAGGCGATGTCGGGGTAATCGGCGGCCACTTCGCGGGCCTCTTGCTCGACCGCGAACACCTCCCCGATGATGAGCTTGTAGCCCTGTTCGGCATATTCGCGCATGACACGGGCGTAGTCGGTATTCGAGACATTCTCGGAATAGACATACGCGACATCGCCACGTTCTTGCGCGGTCATGGCGGCCTTGTGGATGCGGCTGACCCATTGCTGTTCCACGGGTACCGTATAGATGCCAGCGGTCTTGATAGGTTCGGCGGCGCGCAGCGGCGAGCGCAGACCAGAGGCCCCGGCGATGAGCGCCGCGCCGGCCGAAGTGGCCATAAAGCGACGGCGGGAAATTGGCTGGCGTGTCATGTTGATCTCCATGTTGGCAGGTGGGCAGTCTTTTTGGTTTTACCAATTGGTAAAATTTATCCGGTCGATTTTCTACAGAAATTTACTATTGAGCAAAACTAAACCGCTGAGAGGCCGACTCCCAGCAGTTTATGCTCAAAATGCGGGCAGCTCTGCAAGGGTCAGGCTGCGGGCAGGCGCGCGATGATGGGCAGTTTCTGCCATGTGCCGCCCGGCCCCCTTTGCACCGGTTCGGCCAGAAGTTTGAGTTGGGCCAGTGTCTCACCCATACGATAGGTATGCCCCATCGAATGCCCGAGCGCGACACGCCAACCGGGACGCGGATTGAGGCCCGGCTTTGTGGGGCCAAGCCCCGCCTTCATGTGATGCGCGATGTCCCATTCCAGAACTTCGCCCGCGTGGCGGGTGACGACCCAACAGTGCATGTCATGGGTGACGCCGCCCTTCTCCGCCGGAAAGAAGTAACCATAGACATAACCCGCCTCATAGCCCGCCGCGCGCAGGCTGGCTATGAGATAGGTGTTGATGTCCACGCAAGAGCCGGGCGTCGTGCCGCAAGAGAGGTAGGGCACCCGGTCGGCGCCGTCGTTGAACCGCACCTCGGGGTGGTCGTAGGTAAAGCGTGCCTCGGCCTCGGACACCAGCGCGTTGATGCCCGCCCGCCCGCCGCCCGCCTTGGCCGCGATGGCGCGGCTGGCCTCTGCCAATGCGTCAGCGGCGACGGCATAGCGGTTGGTGCGTGGGGTATAGACCTCCTCGGGATATCCTTGGCCGCTGGGGGCCGGTGCGATGATGTGGGTAAGTGTCACGCTTGTTCTCGCCGCCTCGATCCAGAGCGCGGCAAGACCCAATTCCGGCTCAAGTGCTACGGTAACGATTTCCCCGCCAGTCACGGTTGTGGCCGAAACGGCGTCCTCGGGGCTGCACATGCCCGCCGGGGCCAACAGCCGCGCGCCGGGTTTCAGCCCTGTAACCTCGATCTCAAGCTGTCTCATGCGAGGCTCCAGAGTTGAAAGAGCAGACCCGCAGCAAAGGCGCCAGTGAGCGAGAGCGCGATGTAGAGCGCAAAGACTCGTGGTTTGACCAAGGCCCAGACAGCAATCGCTGCGGGCAGAGAGGTGACACCCCCGGCCACGAGAAAGGCCAGTCCGGCACCGGGGGCCATGCCCTGTCCGATCAGCCCACCGACCAATGGCAGAGCGGCATAGCCGTTGAGATAGGCAGGCACACCAATGAGCGTGCCCAAGAGGATCGGGCCGATGCCGGTGCGGCCAAGCGCCTGCGTGATGGTTTCTGCCGGGACAAAGGGGAGCATGAGACTCTCAAGAATAAAGGCCAGTGTGAGCCATTTCAGCAAGAACAGGGTCACATTCAGCGCCTCACGGCCAAACCTGGCCCGGCGTGTCGGATCGGTCCAGAATCGCCAGACGACTGGCTTGGGTGCGCGCAGCTTGGCGCCACCGCAACCGCCGTTGCCGATGCCGTCGCGCAGCGGATCGCTCAGGCCGCCGGCGCGACCGACCAGATGCACGACCCATCCGCCCATCAGGCCCAGACCGACAGCAGCCAAGGTTTTGGCGATGGCAAATTCCAGCCCCAGCACGCCGGTGGTCAGCACGAACATCGACGGGTCCATCACCGGCGAGGCAAGCCAGAAGGCCATGACCGCCGAGAGCGGCACGCCCATCGCCAGAAGGGCCGCGATGAGCGGAATCACCCCGCAGGAGCAAAAGGGCGATAGCCCGCCCGCGAGGGCCGCAAGCAGGATCATCACGGCTGGTGCCCCGGTAAAGGCGCGGGCGATCAGATTATCCGCACCCGTCGCCGTGGCCCAGGCGGCGATCCCGATGGAGAGCACGAGAAAGGGTGCGGTGCTGATGAGGGCGTCCGTCGTAAAAAAGATAGTGGCGCGCGCCTGTGTCGCGTCGAGGACGGCAAGCCCGATCAGGGTCAGTGCCGAGATCATCCAGATGCGGTGCTCTTTCCACGCGCGTCGAAACAGGGCTGCTGCGCGGGGTTGAGGCAGGCTCGAGTCTGTCATGTCTATATCCCTAGAAATATCGTTATTTAGCCAAAACAGGCTCTGTTCAGGCTGCACTCTCTGTCTTGGCCAGCTTTACCCCGGTGCAACATTCCGAGGTCAGGAAATTCAGTGTTCGCCGCATTGCAACGTAATCCACGCGGTTGATCACCGCGCGCCCCTGCCGTTCCTGCACCACGAGCCCGGACTCGACCAGTGCCGACAGGTGATGCGCCAGAGTCGAAGGCGCCTGATCCAGATGTTGACCAATCTCGCCCACGTTCAGCCCCTCTTCGCCCGCGCGCACCAGCAGACGAAAGATTGCAAGGCGCGTGTCATGGCCAAGAGCGGCAAGGGAGCGGGCGGTGGGACTTGTGATGCTCATGCGACAAACATAACTACAATTATAGTTATGTCAATCTGCCTCAGTCGGCCCGTCCCGCCATGGTGGCCACGCCATCGCCCGTGCGCCGCACCCGCAGGTCTAGACCACCCTCAGACTGCCGCGCCTCGATCACCACGGGTAGGTTGCAGATGAGCGGCGTCAGACCACGATAAGTGAACCGCGTGGGTAGACGGCCCAAGATGTGCGTCGCCAGATTCATCATCCAGACGGCCTGCATCGGGCCATGCACCACCAGCCCCTCATAGCCCTCGACGCCAGTGGCATAGGGATGGTCATAGTGGATGCGGTGGCCATTGAAGGTGAGCGATGAGAACCGGAAAAGCAGGGTCGAATCCGGCGTGATTTGCCAAGCGGTTGCCTCGGGCCAGTCCTCGGCGGGCTCAGGCACCTTGCCCTGTCCCGGCTTGGGGTCTTCGCGGTAAACGATATCCTGCCGCTCGGTCAGGCGTGCCGTGCCACCCACGCTATAGACATGGCGCTGCGTGACAAAGCCCAGCTTGCCGCTGCGCCCCTCCTTGAAGGTCACATCGTCAATCGTCGTCTCTCGCGTGACCAGATCGCCGGGGGCAAAAGGCGCGTGAAACTCGATCTCTCCCCCCGCCCACATGCGGCGGGGCAGGGGCAAGGCAGGCAGGAAAATCCCCGTCTTTGGGTGGCAATCACGCCCCAACTGATCCGGCGTGACCGTATCGGGCACCAGACACCAATGCAGCCCGACAGGCACTTCGGCCTCGGCCAATGTGCCCGCCAGCGTGGCGCGGTATTCCCGCACCAGCCGCTCGGAAATCGGTTCCGACCGGCTATAGCTGCGTCCGATCCAATCTGCGTAATCATTCATTCCGTTCCCCTATTGCCCGCGTCCCGGTCCGTAGGACTTTGGCAGGCCAAGCACCTGTTCGGCAATATGGCACAGGATCAGATTGGTCGAAATCGGCGCAATCTGATAAAGCCGCGCTTCACGCCACTTGCGCTCGACATCATATTCCTCGGCAAAGGCAAAGCCGCCATGGGTCTGCATGCAGGCCTCTGCCGCCTCCCAGCTTGCCTCAGAGGCCAAGAGCTTGGCGGTATTCGCCTCGACACCGGGGTTGTGGCCCGCGTCATACATCGCCGCTGCGCGGTAAACGATGGCCTCGGCGGCCATCAAATGCGCCTGCGCGCGGGCCAGCGGGAACTGCACGCCCTGATTGACCCCGATAGGTGCGCCAAACACCACCCGCTCTCGGGCATAGTCCGACCCGGTTTTAAGGAACCATTTCGCATCGCCGATACATTCGGCGGCAATCAGGATACGCTCGGAATTCATGCCCGAGAGGATATAGCGAAATCCTTTGCCCTCTTCGCCAATGAGGCTGTCCGCCGGAATGCGCAGGTTGTCGAAAAACACCTCGGTGGTGGCATGGTTGATCATGGTGCGGATGGGCCGGATGTCGATGCCGTTCCCGACCTTGCCGCGCAGGTCGATCAGGAACACCGATAGACCATCGGTTTTCGATGTCGCCCGGTCGCGCGGGGTGGTGCGGGCCAACAGAACCATCAGATCCGAATGTTCCACCCGCGAGGTCCAGATCTTCTGGCCGTTGATCACATAGTCATCGCCATCCCGCCGCGCCGTGGTTTTCAGCGCCAGCGTATCGGTGCCGCTGGTGGGTTCGGTCACGCCAAAGGCCTGAAGCCGCAAGGAGCCATCGGCGATGCCGGGCAGATAGGCCGCCTTTTGCGCCTCGGACCCGTGGCGCAGCACGGTGCCCATCGTATACATCTGCGCGTGGCAGGCGGCAGCATTGCAGCCAGAGCGGTGGATTTCCTCGAGAATGACGGCGGCGGCGGTGAGATTGAGGCCAGAACCGCCGTATTCCTCGGGGATCATCGCCGCGAGATAGCCTTCGCGAATCAGCGCATCGACAAAATCCTTTGGATAAGCGCGGCGCGCATCCAGATCGCGCCAATAGGCACCGGGAAATTCGGCGCAGACCTGTGCCACGCCTGTGCGAATGTCTGCGTAATCTGCGGTTGGGTCAAAAGACGTCATGTCAGCCTCTTTCGTTTGTCGGCCCTTAGGTGACAGGTTTTTGACAGGGACGGAAATACCAATGTCTGCTCGCGGCCATTGCCTGCACCTATAGCTGCAACACACCCTGCCAGATGCCCCGTTCCACCAGATCGCGGATCACATCAAGGGTAATCGCCTCAACGGCGCGGCTGGCGCGGCTGGTGGGAAAGGAGGGGTTGCTCACAAGATAAACCGGCCGCACCATATCGGGATCAGTGATGGGCGCGCCGACAAGTTCGCCGCGCGCCACCGCGTCATGCACGGCCGAGGGAGAAAAGATCGCGTGTCCCGAGCCGCGCGCCACAAGTTCCTTGATCTGCGTCATCGCATCCATCTCGATGGGCACGTTGAGGCGCAGGCCAAGCGGGGCGGCATAGCTCTCGATTGTTTTGCGCAGGCCATGCGCCGCCTCTGGCAGGATCATTTCGAGCGGTTCCAGCGCGCGCAGCGGCACCGGCGTGCCGGGCGGCGTGTCAAAGGGCCAGTTATCGGGGGCGGAATAGACATGTAATCGTTCATCCAGAACATGGATGATGCGGAAATGATCCGTGTCCTGAAGGTCATAGATCAGACCCATGTCAACGGTGCCGTCACTGACCCATGCCTTGATATATCCGCTCATCGCCTCGACCACGCGCAGGCGGATATCGGGCAGGTCCACCCGCACGGTTTCGGCCAGAGGTACGGACAGAACCATCGACACCGAGGGCGGCAGGCCAAACCCCACCTTGCCGCGCGGTGCGCCAGAGGCATCGCGCATCTCGTCGATACAGCGCCCCATCGCGGCGCTGATTTCGCGCGCATGGCGCAACAGAACCTTTCCTTCGGCCGTCAGAATCGAGCCGCGTGGCGAGCGGTCGATCAGGCGCACGCCCAGTTCGGTTTCCATTCGCGCCACATGCTGCGAGAGTGAGGGTTGCGCCACACCCAGCCGATGCGCCGCCGCTGACAGCGACGGCGCCTCCGCAATGGCGATGAAATAGCGCAACTGCCGAATATCCATAAGAACAAGCTCTATCAAAGCCGTAGGTCAGAGTGCAAGATTATGGCTGGCCATAGCCTTGTATTATACCCGTTCAACAGGACGGGTATTTCCCTCACCCGATGAAATCGGGCATGGTCTGCCAAATTTCGACCCACAGCAAAAGAGGCTCTCATGCGCACAGACCTCGCCGGTCTTTTTGTCGTTTCTGTCGAACAGGCGGTCGCCGCCCCCTATGCGTCAAGCCGTCTGGCCGAAGCCGGCGCGCGGGTGGTCAAGGTCGAACGGCCCGAGGGCGATTTCGCGCGCGGCTATGACGCGCTCGTCCATGGCGAGAGCGCCTATTTCGTCTGGCTCAACCGAGGCAAGGAATCGCTTTGCCTCGACCTGCGGCAAGAGGCCGACCGCGCGTTGATGGAGCGGATGCTGGCGCGCGCGGATATCTTCATCCAGAACCTCGCGCCGGGGGCGATTGATCGGCTGGGGTTTGCGCCGGGTCGGTTGCGCACCGATTACCCGCGTCTGATCACGGTCTCGATCTCGGGCTATGGCGAAGAGGGGCCATTGGCGGATCTCAAGGCCTATGACCTTCTGGTGCAGGCCGAAACAGGTCTCTCGTCGATTACAGGCAATGCGCATGGCCCGGCGCGCACTGGCGTTTCGGTCTGCGACATCGCGGCGGGAATGACCGCCTATCAGGCCATTCTGGAGGCGCTGATCGGTCGCGCGACCACGGGCGAGGGGCGGCATATCGCGGTGTCGCTGTTTCATGCGCTCAGTGACTGGATGAACGTGCCCTATCTGCAATACGCCTATGGCGGCAAGGTGCCGCCGCGCGCCGGCCTCAACCATCCCACCATCGCGCCTTACGGTGTCTATGAGGGCAGCGATGGCAAGGCGGTGCTGATCTCGATCCAGAACGAGCGGGAATGGGCGATGTTCTGCGAGGCGATTCTGGGCGATGCCGCGCTGGCCCGTGATCCGCGCTTTGACAGCAATTCGGCCCGCGTTACCAATCGCGCGGTGCTGGATGCGATCCTGCGCCCGGTCTTTGCCGCCCTGCCGCGCGACGAGATGGCCGACTGCCTGCGCGCCGCGCACATCGCCTATGGGCGCGTGAGCGAGATGGAGGATTTGCGGCACCATCCGCAAAACCGCCACGTCACGGTCGAGACACCCTCCGGCCCGGTGCGGATGCTGGCTCCCGGCGCGCAAATGGACGGGGTTGAGGCCACATTGGGTGCGGTGCCCGCGCTTGGGGCGCATAGCGCGGCGTTGCGCGCGGAGTTCGGCGATGACTGAAGCCACGGATACTGCCGCGCGCCTCTTGGCGATCCTGTCCGAAATCGGCGCGCGTGCGGTTCTCGACATCGGCTGTGGTCACGGGTCTTTGGCGCGCGCTCTGGTGCGGGCGGGCTATGAAGTGACCGGCATTGATCCTGCGCCCGAGGCAGTGGCCGCTGCGCGTCTGGCCGTGCCCGAGGCCCGGTTCGAGGCGTGCGGGGCAGAGGCGCTGCCCTTTGCGGCGGCCTCGTTCGAGGCTTGCGTCTTTCTCAATTCCCTGCACCATGTCCCTGTGCCACTGATGCAGGACGCCTTGCTAGAGGCGTTGCGTGTGCTGCGCCCCGGTGGTGAGGTGATCATTGTCGAGCCCTTGGCCGAGGGCGCGTTCTTTGAGGTGATGCGCCCGGTTGAGGATGAGACCGAGATACGGCATGCCGCAATTCGGGCGATTGATGCGGTGCTGGCGGATGGCGTGGCTACTGGACCTGCGCCTGTCACCTACGCGCGGCCCACTCCGGTGGCGGATCTCGACGCCTTCATCGCCTATCTCGCCCGCGTCGATTCCGCGCGGCGCGCACAGGCCGAGGCGCAGCGCGCCACGCTGGGGCGGTTTTTCGCGGCGCATGTCAGCACGGGGCCACAGGGGCCAGAGTTGATCCAACCACTGCGCCTCTGGCGCTTGCGTGCCGCAAAACCCTGAGGCGCTGTCGCGTTAGGGGCTGGCGTTTCATGTTTTATTGTGTATTTTTTCCCGGAGATGGGAGAAATCGCGCGTGTTCAGCTTTGGTGACATCATATCAGAGGCCTTTGTTCTGATCCTCAATTGGGATCGGAATCTGAGCGAGATTGTTGCGCTGTCGCTCCGGGTGACGCTCTCCGCTGTCCTTTTGTCCTGCCTTATCGGCCTGCCTTTGGGGGCCATGGTCGGCGCATTCCGCTTTCCGGGGCGTGGGGCGTTGACGGTATTGCTCAACGCCCTGATGGGCCTGCCGCCAGTGGTGGTGGGGCTGTTTGTCTATCTCATGCTGTCAGCCTCGGGTCCGTTTGGCCCGCTGCAACTGCTCTATACGCCTGCGGCGATGATCATTGCCCAGACAATTCTGGTGACGCCCATCGTCGCGGCGCTCACGAAACAGGTGGTCGAGGACTTGCATGGCGAATATGCCGAGCAATTCGCCTCCATGGGCCTGCGCGCACATGAACGGATATCGGCGCTTCTCTGGGATGCGCGTTATAGTCTGTTGACAGTGGCGCTGGCGGGATTTGGCCGTGCGGTGGCCGAGGTGGGCGCGGTGCTGATCGTCGGTGGTAATATCAACCATGTGACCCGCGTGATGACCACCACCATCGCGCTTGAGACATCCAAGGGCAATCTTGAACTGGCACTGGCGCTGGGGGTGTTGCTGCTGTCCATGGCGGTGATCGTCAATGCAATTGTCATGGCGCTCCGGGCCTCTGCGGTGCGGGCGGCCTATGCGTGACACGGTGATGGATATGACCCTGACACGGGCCACCACAAGCGCGGCATTGCTAGAGGCGCGCGGCCTGTCGTTCGACGCCGCTGGCAAGCGTCTGATTGACACCGTGTCTGTGTCTATCCCCGAGGGGCGGCGCACCCTCATCATGGGGGCAAACGGTGCCGGCAAGAGCCTGCTCTTGCGCCTTCTGCATGGTCTTTTGTCGCCCACTGACGGGCAGGTTTTGTGGCAGGGATCACCACCTGATGACACGGCGCGCCGCGCGCAGGCAATGGTGTTTCAGCGTCCCGTGATGCTGCGCCGGTCGGTGCTGGCCAATCTCAATTTCGCCCTCTCCGTCTATGGCATTCGTGGTGCCGAGCGCACCGCAGAAGCGGCGCGCGCGCTCGATATGGCCGGGCTGACCGATCTGGCCCGGCATCCGGCGCGGGTTCTCTCGGGCGGCGAACAGCAGCGGCTTGCCCTGGCGCGTGCGCTGGTCTGTCAGCCGCGCCTCTTGTTCCTTGATGAACCGACCAGCAGCCTCGACCCCGCCTCGACTCAGCGGATAGAGGATCTGGTCAACGCGGCCCATGCGCGCGGCGTGACCATTGTCATGGTCACACATGATCTGGGGCAGGCGCGGCGCATGGGGGATGAGGTGATCTTCCTGCATGCCGGGCAAGTGGCCGAAACCGGGTCTATTGGCCAGGTTCTTGGCCATCCCCGCTCTGAGGTTGCGCGCGCCTGGACGCAAGGGCGGCTCTACACAGGCACAACTTTCTGACATCTAACCGAAACGGGAGTGTTTCATGCTCAGACGTCATCTTTTCTCGCTTGTCGCCGGTGCGGCTCTGGCCTTGGGCCTGTCTGGGGCTGCGCTGGCGCAGGATACGTTCATCGTGGTGCAATCCACCACCTCGACCCAGAACTCGGGGCTTTTTGATCATATCCTGCCGATCTTTCAGGACAAGACGGGCATCGAGGTGCGTGTCGTGGCCGTGGGCACGGGCCAGGCGATCAAGAATGCCGAGAATGGCGATGGCGACGTGCTCTTTGTCCATGCCAAGACGGCAGAGGAGAAATTCGTGGCCGAGGGCCATGGGTTGAAACGATCGGACGTGATGTACAACGATTTCATTCTCGTTGGGCCACCCGCCGATCCGGCAGGTATTGCCGGGACCAAGGATATCGCGGAGGCGCTGACCAAGATTGCCGAGATTGGCGCGCCCTTTGCGTCGCGCGGTGATGACAGCGGCACCCACAAAGCAGAATTGAAGCTGTGGAAAGAGGCGGGCGTGGATGCCGCCGCCGCGTCTGGCGGTTGGTATCGCGAAACCGGGTCCGGCATGGGGGCAACGCTCAATACCGGCACGGCGATGGGGGCCTATGTGCTGACCGACCGTGCCACATGGATTTCCTTTGGCAACAAGGGTGAGTACCAGATCGCGGTCGAAGGCGACAATCGCCTGTTCAACCAATATGGCATCATCCTCGTCAACCCGGACAAGCATGCGGGTATCAAGGCAAAGGCTGGACAGACGTTCATTGACTGGGTCTTGTCGGCAGAGGGCCAACAGGCCATCGCCGATTACAAGATCGGCAGTGAGCAGTTGTTTTTCCCGAATGCGGGCGGGTGACTTTGTTCGAAAAGCCGGCCTCAGGCGGAAATCCAGCGCACCGTGCCCAGCCCACCCAAATCGTAACCACCCAGCGCAGCCGCCTTGGCGATCATCGTTTCCGAACGCATGAAGACGACAAGGCGCTGCACAGGTTCGGTAAAATAGGCGCGGCGGTCGATCAGCAGGTCGAACCGTTCTTGCACCAAGGGTCGGAACACCAGCCGGAATTGCCGCGCCATAGCTTCGATCCCCAAGGTCGCCTCTGCCTCGCCTGCCGCGACGGCGGCGGCGGCGTCGCTCTCGGTATGGGCGGGGCTGCTCGGTGTCAGGATGTCGCCGGGCATCAGCCCTGCCTCGGCCATCATCCGGTCAAAGAGCGCGGTCGTTCCCGCCCCTTCCTGTCGCAGGATCACGCGGCGTCCGCGCAGATCGCCGAATTCTTGCACCATATCCGCCACGGCGGGTGTCAGGATTAGCCCGCGCACCCGTTCTGCCCAGCCGATCAGCACCGCATCACGCAACCCGCGCGCCTCGAGCGCGGGGATGTTCCAGCCGGTATCGCCCGGAATATGCAGCCCCGCCAGAATCGCGCGCCCTTCGGCAAAGACCTCCAGCCCGTCACAGCTTCCGTTCCAGAGGGTCGCGAGGCCCGCGCCACTCTCGCGCAGGGCCCAATCGAGCAGTGGGTCATGTGACCCCGTCACCAGCGCCGGCCGCTCCGAGGGCAGGGTGACACCCGAGCCTTCGATCCAGAACATCAGTTCATTGTGCGGAAACAAGAGTTTGCCGGTGATCTTGCGATGCGGAATTTCGCCGGTAGCGACCATGTCGTAAACCTTGCGCTCCTTGACCCGTAGAAGGTCGGCAACCTCCTTGGTCGTCAGATAGGCGGGGATTTCGCTGTCCATGGGCTTTTGACGATCACGCTTGAAGATTTCCAATGCTGCGCTTCTACCGCATCTCCGCGCGGAAATCAGCATCAAACGCAGCCTTGTTTTACCTTGTATTTCGGGACGTGCCAGCGCATCATATTCATAAATACGAATAAATAGGGGAAGAGGAAACCATGCAATTCAACCGACGCCAAATTCTGGCGGCCATGGGTGCCAGCACGCTTGTCGGCCTGCCGAATCCCGGCTTCGCCGCGACCGAGCTCACGTTGGGCAGCGCCAAGATCACCACCCTCAGTGATGGAAATCTCGTGCTGCCGATGGAGTTTCTGCTGGGTAACCTGCCCGCTGCCGATGTCGCCCCGATTCTGGCGCAATATGGCATCACCGGCGATGTGGTAGAGCCGCCTTGCAATCTGACGCTCTTGCAGGACGGCGCGCGCACGGTGCTCTTTGATGCCGGGTCCGGGTCGGGGTTCATGCCCAGTGCTGGTAAAATTCTCGAGACGCTTGACGCGATTGGGGTCAGCGCCGATGACATCACCCATGTGCTCTTTACCCATGCGCACCCGGATCACCTCTGGGGCGTGCTGGATGATTTCGACGATCCGGTGTTCGCCAATGCGAGCTATATGATCGGGCAGGCGGAATGGGATTACTGGACAGACCCCGCCACGGTCGAGAGCATCGGCGCAGAGCGGGCCGGCTTTGCCGTCGGCGCCGCCCGGCGTCTGGCGACGATAGAGGATCAGATGGAATTCATCAGCGGCGGGCAAGAGGTGCTGCCGGGTATCCTTGCCCATGATACGCCCGGTCACACACCCGGCCACATGGCGTTTGAGATCCGTCAAGGATCAGAGGCGGCGCTGGTGGTGGGGGATGCCATTGGCAACGGTCATCTGGCCTTTGCGCGGCCGGATTGGGCCAGCGGATCGGATCAGGATGCCGAGACCGGGATTGCCACGCGCACGCGGCTCTTGGACCAGTTGGCGACTGATCAGATGGCGATGATCGGCTTTCACCTGCCGCAGGGCGGGCTTGGCCGGGTCGAGCGTGATGGCGACGCGTATCGCTTCGTGGCGGAGGTGTGAGATGCTGCGCGCGACGCTGAGCACCCTCTTTCTCTGTGCTGCCAGTATGGCGGCGGCGAGCGAGGATATCCCCGATCAATATCCCGCCTCTCTGCTTTATTCCAAGCCAGTCGAAGTGATCCCGCATGTCTGGTCTGCCATCGGTGCCACCGCGCCACCGACCTATGAGAATGCGGGGCACAACAACAACCTAAGCTTTATCGTCACGGGCGATGGCGTCGTGGTGATCAATGGCGGTGCGTCCTACGGATTGGCCAAGGCCCTGCATGACGAGATCAAGGCCATCACCGATCAGCCCGTCAAGTTGGTATTCAACGAGAACGGCCAAGGCCATGCCATGCTGGGCAATTCCTATTGGGCCGAACAGGGTGTGCCCATCGTGGCGCATGAGGATGCCGCCGCAGAGTTCGAAAATCACGGAGGCGGTGATCTCGACTCGGCGCAGCGCGTGACCAAGGAACAGGCCGAAGGCACAAGCGTGGTGTTGCCGACAGAGACATTCAGCGATGAGTATCTCGTCGAGATGGGGGATTTCAGGATCGAGGCGCGCTATTTGGGGCCGGCCCATAGCGCAGGGGATATCGTCATCTGGCTCCCGGATCAGAGCCTTGTGATCTCGGGCGACATGGCCTTTCACGAACGCATGCTACCGATTTTTGCTGATACCATCACGGCGGATTGGTTGGAAACATGGGATGCCGCGTTTGAACCGCTGGGTGCCACCTATGTTATCCCCGGCCACGGTCATCCCACCAATATGGATCAGGTGCGCCGCTACACCAAGGGCTATCTGGAGCATCTGCGCGCCCAGATCCGCGCGCATATCGACTCGGGCGGCGATCTGGCTGGCGCCTATTATGTGGATCAGTCCGCCTATACCCATCTCGATACCTTCGAAGAACTGGCCACCAAGAATGCGGGTCGGGTCTATGAGCAGATGGAATGGGAGTAAAGCGGCATTGCAAAAGGCCCCCACAGTCGATGCAGGGGCCTTTTTCGCTCAATCCTTGACGAACATCTTGCGCGGGCGGTTGCAAAAGGTTTCCGCCGGACCGCTTTCCTTGATCAGGATCGATTCGGTGATTTCCAGACCCCAGTCGGACATCCAGAGACCGGGCATGAAATGAAAGGTCATGCCCGGCTCCAGCACGGTTTCATCCTCGGAGCGCAAGCTGATGGTGCGCTCGCCCCAGTCGGGCGGATAGCTCAGACCGATGGGATAGCCACAGCGCGCGCCGCGTTCGATCCCGGCGCGTTCCAATGGGGCGGCCAAGGCGTTGGCAATGTCACAGGCGCGGTTGCCCGCGCGGGCGGCCTCCAGCCCCGCTTCCAACCCCTCGACCAGCGCCTTTTCGGCATCGAGCAGGAATTGCGGCGGCTTGCCCAAGAACAGCGTCCGGCAGAAGGGCGCATGATAGCGGCGGTAACAGCCCGAGATTTCAAAGAACGTCGCCTCGCCGGTGGCAAATTCGCGCCCGTTCCATGTCAGATGCGGCGCAGCGGCGACAGAGCCTGAGGGCAACAGCGGCACGATGGCCGGGTAATCGCCCCAGGCCC
>JBLRXE010000001.1:0-40281 GCA_047920895.1 Roseovarius sp. | reverse complement strand
GCAATAATTCCGCAGGATGGTCTTTCCACTGCCGGTGATGATCAACCTGCCGCCCCGGCCACGCCCCCTGCGGCACCCGCACCGCCGGTCTCGGACACAGCGCAGCCGGGCAATCTGGCAGAGTTGTCGGAAAAACTGCGCAACGAGGCCGCAGATATTGCCGAGATCGCAGCACAAGCTGGACGGCTTGGCATCGCGATAGACGCGGCGAAAGCTCTGCGCGACGGCACAGCCCCCGAAGTCCTGCGCCGCCTGGTTCTGGAACGTGCCAGCGCCGCAGCGGATGCCCGCGATATCGTCGCAGCGCCGCCATCGCCGGTCATCCCCAAAAGCGCCGAAAGCCCGATCGTGGCCGCCGCAAAACGCACGGCCTCTGCAGGTGCAAAGGGCTGAAACCCCTCTCACCCCTGAAAACCCTGCCACCTGATCCCCCGCCGATCCTCCCTGGCGGGGGATTTCTTTTTGCACCCAGATCACAAGGATCCCCGACATGACCGTCCTGACCCAGCCGCCGACCATGGGCGATATGCTCAAATATGAGCTGAACCCCAACTTCACGCGCGAAACCATCACCCTGCTGGCGGGCGCCGTCTATCCCGTCGGCGCCGTGCTCGGAAAGATCACCGCCAGCGGCAAATACAAGCTTGCGACCTCAGGCGGTACGGATGGCGCACAGACCGCAGCAGCCGTCCTGCTCTATGCGGTCGACGCCGCGGAGGCAGATGCCACTGCCATCATTCTCGTCCGCGGCCCGGCCATCGTGTCGAAAGCAGCGCTTGTCTTTGATGCCACCGTCGATGACGGCGCGAAGATTGCCACAAAGCACGGACAATTGACCGCGCTGGGCATCATCCCACGCGACACCGCCTGATCTGGCGACCTTTAGCTGCCAAGCATCCCCCTGACATTTTTCTCCGGAGTTTCCCTATGACCCTCACCCGCAACCCGTTTGACGCGGGCGGCTATTCGCTCGCAGATATGACGCAGGCCATCAACATCCTGCCCAACCTCTACACGCGCCTCGGCCAGATCGGCCTGTTTCGCTTTGAAGGCGTATCGCAGCGCTCCATCGTGATCGAACAGCGTGAAGGGGTGCTGAGCCTGCTGCCCTCGGTGCCACTGGGTGCCCCCGCCACCGTCGGCAATCGCGAGCAGCGTTCAATGCGCAGTTTTGCGCTGCCTTGGATCCCCCATGATGACGTGATCCTGCCCGCAGATATCCAGGGCATGCCTGCGTTGGGCCTCTCGGATGCTGCTGATCCGCTGGTCGAGGTGATGAACCGCAAGCTGACGCTGATGCGCCGCAAACATGCCCAGACCCGCGAATACATGGAGATGAATGCCCTGCGCGGTATCGTCAAGGACGGCGCAGGCACCACGCTTTACGACTATTTCACCGAGTTTGGCCTCGAGAAGATCTCGATCGACTTTGTGTTTGGGACTGCTGGCACAAACGTTCAGGGCAAGGTGCGCAGCGTGCTGCGCGCTATGGAGGACAATCTGCTCGGCGAGACCATGACCACCGCTCATGCGCTGGTCAGCTCAGAATTCTTCGACAAACTGATCAGCCACCCCAAGACAGAGGAAGCCTACAAGTTCTTCTCTGCCACCGGTGGACAGCCCCTGCGTGAAGACATGCGCCGGGCCTTTCCTTTTGCGGGCATTCTATTCGAGGAATACAATGGATCGGTAACGCTCTCGAACGGCACCTCAGAGCGGTTAATCCCCGCTGGCGAGGGCATCGCCTTTCCGCTGGGCACCTTCGACACCTTCACGACCTATGGCGGGCCCGCCAATCTGTTGGAGACCGCCAATACCATCGGCCTGCCGCTATATGCGCGTCAAATGATTGATGCCAAAGGCCGCTGGATCGATCTGATGACTGAAACATCGATCCTGCCGGTGAACAAGCGCCCCCGCATGGCGATCCGCCTGCACAGTGGCAATTAATGGGTGGCCAGCTTGTCGGTGTTTACCGCAGTGATCGACACGCTCTTCGCGGACAACAACATCGCCCGCGATGCGATCTACATCGCGGAGGATGGTCCGACCCAACTTGTCCGCGTGGTTACGCGCCGCGCGGATGACATCGCCAGCTTTGGCGACGCGCGCATCTGGTCTGAGACGACCCGCATCGACCTTCGTGTGGCCGAGGTGGCGACCCCGCGTCCTGGTGATCGCCTTGAGATCGACGGCGACGCCTTCCTTATTCAGGGCGAGCCGGTACGCGACCGCGAGCGGCTGGTCTGGTCCGTGGATTTGAGGCCCGCATGAAACTCAATGTAACCATCACCCCAAACCTCGCTGCACTCATGGCCGCAGAAATCAAGGCTGGGGAAAAGGCGGTGACAGCGGCCATGCGCGCGGCTGGCACGCAGCTCAAATCCGACTGGCGGGGCCAGATCACACAAGCCGGGCTTGGGCGACGGCTGGGCAATTCGATCCGCAGCCAGACCTATCCAAAAGTCGGGGAGAGCATCGATGCCGCAGCGCTGGTATGGTCGAAAGCGCCTGTGATCATCGGTGCCCATGACACTGGCCCGTTGATCCGCTCCAAGGACGGGTTCTGGCTGGCGATCCCGACAGAGGCTGCAGGTAAGGGCGCGCGCGGCGGCCGGATCACGCCGGGTGAATGGGAACGACGCCGCGGGCTCCGGCTCCGGTTTGTCTATCGCAGGCTGGGACCGAGCTTGCTCGTGGCAGAAGGGCGGCTGAATGCACGCGGGGTTGGTGTTGCATCGCGCTCAAAGACGGGGCGCGGGCTAACCACAGTGCCGATCTTTCTGCTGGTCCGGCAAGTCAAGCTGCGTAAACGGCTGGATCTGGCGCGAGATGCGAAGGCCGCGCAGGAAAGGATACCGGGCGCTATTGTGGCGAAGTGGGTGGAGGGTAAAATCGGATGACCCCTCGCGAACCCATCCTCACCGCCTTAGCAGACCTGTTGCGCACAGTGCCTCATGTGCCGGTCCTGCGCGGCGAGATCCTGCCGGAACGCATCTCCCCAGCGGGCCTGATGATCCTACGTGACGGTGATCCCGGCGATCCTGCGGTGACACTGTCGCCGCTCGCCTACCATTACCAGCATCGCGCCGAGCTTGAAGTCATCGTGCAGGGCGCGGATCGCGACTCTGCCTTTGCAGCCCTTTGCGCTCAGATTGGCGCTGTCATTCGTGCCGATCGCACGCTGGGCGGGCGGTGTGACTGGGTTGAGGCGGAGGCGCCACAGCCTGTGGATCTGCCCGTTGAGGGGGCGGCCAGCCTGAAGGCGGCGGTGATCCCTGTGGTGCTGCATTATTCAAAGTCAGACCCGCTGGCCTGACCCAACCCACAATTTGAGGAGAACACAATGGCACGCGCACAAGGAGCGCGGGCGCAGATGGCGCTTGCGTTTGAAGCCGATTATGGCACCCCACCCGAGACCGGTTTTTTCAAGATGCCCTTCGCCAGCGCAACGCTTGGCGCGGAGCAACCACTGCTCGAGTCAGAACTTCTCGGCTACGGCCGGGATCCGCTCGCGCCAATCAAGGACGCGCTGACCAGCGATGGCGACGTGGTGGTTCCGATTGATGCGCGCGCGTTCGGCTATTGGCTAAAAGCCACATTCGGCGATCCAATCACGACCGGCGCCGAGGCTCCCTATACCCACGCGTTCCGCTCGGGCAGCTGGGACCTTCCAAGCCTCGCCATCGAAATCGGGATGCCAGAGGTGCCGCGCTTCGCGATGTACGCTGGCTGCGTGGTGGATCAGCTGTCTTGGCAGATGACGCGCTCCGGCCTGCTGACTGCCTCCGTGAGCCTCATTGCTCAGGGCGAGACCCCGGCGGCAGCCACCGGCGCAGGCACACCGACCGAGATCGCGCTGCAGCGGTTTGGCCACTTCAACGGGGCGATCAAGCGCGACGGGGTAGCGCTGGGCAATGTGGTCTCGACCCAGATTACCTATGGCAACAACCTCGACCGCATCGAGACGATCCGCGCCGACGGCAAGATCGACGGGGCCGATCCCTCCATGGCAATGCTCTCGGGCAGCATGGAGGTCCGCTTTGCCGACAACACGCTGATGGACCAGGCGATCAACGGCACGACCTGCGCGCTTGAGTTCGCCTACAGCCTGCCCACCGGCGAGAGCCTGACCTTCACCATGCACTCCGTCTATCTCCCGCGTCCGCGCGTCGAGATCGGCGGGCCGCAAGGCGTGCAGGCCACCTTTGATTGGCAGGCCGCCAAGGACGCAGTCACCGGGCGCATGTGCACGGCCACGCTCATCAACGGCGTGGAGGCCTATTGATCATGCTGAAGCTTGACCTCTCGACCGACCCGCGCTGGCTCGATCTCGCCCCCGGCGTCCGCGTGCGCCTGCTCCCGCTGACCACCGCGCTGATGGTGACCACCCGCAACGATCCCAGCATCGAAGCGCTCACCGAGGACGCCAGCAACGAGGACCGCGCGCTGGTCTTTGCCAAAGCGCTGGGGCGGCGCGCCGTCGTGGAATGGGAGGGCGTGGGCGACATGGCCGGCAACGTTCTGGACCTCACCCCCGAAGGTATCGACGCCTTGCTCGACATCTATCCGATCTTCGAGGCCTTCCAGGCAGGCTACGTCGCCAAAGCACTGGTGTTGGATCAGGAAAAAAACGTCTCCGCGCCCTTGCCGACTGGCACTTCAGCGGGGGCGATCGCTACTGCCAAGCCTGCCAAGGCCCGTGCCCGGACTGCCCGCAAAAAATGAACCGACCCCAGACGCTCGAGGGCGCGCAGGTCTGGGACCTGGTCGGACGGCTGGGCGGGCAGCTGCGGGCAACGCAGCAGACAATTCTCGGCTGGGACATGGGCGCTGCGCTGGCCATGGCAGGCGCCCTTGGAATCAGTGGTCTCGCAGCCATGGAACTGCTGCCAGAGATCGAAGCCGTCATGGTCAAACGCGTGAATGAACAGATTGGAGGGCAGGATGGCCGATAAACGCGTCTTCGTGCGCCTCGCTGCCGTGGGCGGACGCCAGGTCAAGGCGGAGTTGACCGGCATTGGCGACGCTGGCGCCCGTGGCCTCGGCCGTCTGTCGCGCGAGGTCGATGTGGCCAATGCACGCCTCGCCGCGTTCACGCGTCGGGCCAAGATTGCAGCGGCGGCCGCCACTGTCGCCGTTGTGGCCGCCGGGGCTGCCATGATCCGCTCGGGGCTGCAGACCATCGACGTGACCGCCAAGCTGGCGCAATCACTGGATACCACCGTCGAAAGCTTGCAGGTGCTGGAGCGGGCCGCTGACCTCTCGGGCGTCTCCATGGGCAATGTCGAGCAGGCAACAGTGCAGCTGACACGGCGGCTCAGCCAGGCTGCCGCCGGTGCGGGCCCTGCCGTCGATGCCCTTGACCGCCTTGGGCTGTCGGTCAGCGAGTTGCAAAATCTGCCGCTCGATCAGCGCATCGCTTTGATCCAGGACCGGCTGGCGGAGTTCGTGCCCGAAGCAGAGCGTGCAGCTGTCGCCTCGCAGCTCTTTGGCGATCGCGCAGCCCTCGTGTTTACCCGCATTGATACCGCAACGCTGCGCCAAGCCACCGCTGATGTGAATGATTTCGGCATTGTTGTCTCCGAGCAGGACGCGGACCAGATTGAGCGCACCAACGACGCGATCTCGCGCCTCGGCCTAATCTGGCGCGGGGTCTCGAACCAACTGGCGGTCGCTGCCGCGCCCGCGCTTGAGGCGGTGGCAGATGCGCTGGCGGCTATGGCGCGCACGACCGGTCCGCTGGGCAGTGCCATTCAGGGTCTCTTTGAGAACATCGGGCGGCTGAGCACATTTGCCGTGACCTTCGCAGGCGTCATGGCTGGCCGCTGGGTGGCCGGGCTTGTGGCCGCGACCTTCTCTGTCAGCGGGTTGGTGACCAGTCTGGTCTTCTTGCGGGCCGCACTGATCCGCACGGGCATCGGGGCACTGATCGTGGGCGCAGGCGAGCTGGTCTACCAGTTCACGCGGCTTGTTTCTGGTGCGGGAGGCTTCGGCAACGCGCTGGATCTGCTCAAGGACGTGGCGGTCGAGGTCTGGAACCGGGTGTCGCTCAGCGCAGATGCGGCTTGGGCGCGCGTGGAAGCCGGGTGGGCCACGGCGCAGGCTGGTATTTACGACGGTCTACAAGCGGCGACAACGGCAGTGGTGGGCTGGGCAAACAGTACGGTCAACACATTTGAGGGCACGTTCCTTGCAGTGCAGGCCATCTGGGGCGCACTCCCGGATGTGTTCGAGCGGGTCGGGGCGCTTGCGATCAATGGCCTTGTCGATGTGATGGAGACCGGCATTGCGGGCATCACCGAGGCGATCAACGGCGTGTTGACCCTTGGCGGTCTGCGTCCGGAGTGGGCCATCGCAGCGCCTGATCTCTCGGAATGGAAATCCGCAGTTCCCGAAGCCGTCAACCTGGGAGCGCGAGCCCGGGAGGCCTACGACAGCGCCTTCTCGGACAATCCCTTCCAGGCACCTGAGCTCTTTGGCGGTATGGCCGACAATGCGCGCGGTCGGGCAGCGGGCTATTCCGAGGCAGCGGGGATGCTGTCAGACGCAGCTTCGCGACCCATGACCGCCTGGCAGGCACTGAAGGATGCCATTTCGGGGGCGGGTGATGAAGGCGAAGCGGCGCTGGAAAGTGCCGCCAATTCAGCGGACCGGTTCAACGATGCGCTGGAGGAGACCGAGGAACAGGCCGGGCGCGCAGGTGGTGCGGCAAAGCAGGCGGGCGCCGACGCAGCCGCGGGTGCAGAGACAGCCGCCACCGGCTGGCAGGCGGTGGTGAATGCGGTCAGCGAATACGCGGACAAAACCCGCGATGTAGGTGCAGACATCGGCAACGTGCTGGTGAGCGCGTTTCAGAGTGCGGAAGATGCGATTGGGAACTTCGTAAAGACCGGCAAGCTGGACTTCAAAGGCCTGGTCACATCGATGATCGCGGACCTCGCGAAGCTCGGCGCGCGCAAGTTCATCCTGGGCCCCATCGCTAATGCCCTCTCCGGCGCGCTGGGCAACCTCGGCGGCATGTTTGCCAGTGTCTTCCACCAGGGCGGTATTGTCGGTGGTCCTGCGCCCTTGCGCATGGTGCCTGCCATGGCATTCGCCAACGCGCCCCGGATGCACGAGGGTGGCTGGGCTGGGCTCAAATCAGACGAGGTCCCGACGATCCTGCAGCGTGGCGAGCGCGTTCTGTCCCGCCGAGAAACGCGGGACTTCGGCGGCAACAATGGCGGCAACGTCACAGTCAACATCCAGACCCGCGACGCGGAGAGCTTTCGGCAGAGCCGTACGCAGGTCGCCGCCGATATCGCTCGCGCGGTCTCAATGGGCCGGAGGGGCATGTAATGGCGTTTCACGAGGTGCGATTCCCCGACAACATCAGCCGCGGCGCGCGCGGCGGGCCACAGCGCCGCACGCAAATTGTCGAGCTTGCTTCTGGTCACGAGGAGCGGAACGCTTCCTGGTCTGCATCCCGACGCCGCTACGACGTCTCCTACGGGATCCGGCGCGCGGATGATCTGCACGCGGTGGTCGCCTTCTTTGAGGCCCGCCTCGGGCGGCTCTACGGCTTCCGCTTCAAGGATTGGGCAGATTACAAATCCAGCGCCCCCTCAAAGGGCGTTTCTGAGATGGATCAGCTGATCGGCACCGGGGATGGCGAGACCACAGCGTTCGCGCTGACCAAAGCCTATGGCACCGCACCCCACATCTACCAGCGCAGGATCGAAAAGCCTGTGGCGAACTCTGTGCGCGTCGCGCTGGGCGGTGCCGAGCAGTTCAACGGCTGGTCGAGCGACCCCACCACCGGAATCGTTACGTTTGAGGTCGCCCCCGATCCGGGCGTCGTCCTCACTGCCGGGTTCGCCTTCGACGTCCCCGTCCGCTTCGACAGCGATCTGATGGACGTCACCCTCGATATCGAGCGTCTCGGCTCGATCACTTCAATCCCGCTTGTGGAACTCCGCCTCAGCTAAGGATCTCGCCCCATGCAAACCTATACTGCCCTTGAACATCGCCCAGGCGATACGCCTCAGCTGTACGACATCGACGGCGGGCTTGTTGCGCAGACCCCAGACGGCAAAGTCGTCCGCCTCAATTCCAGCCAGCAGGTCACAGCGGTTTCGCCAGTGCCGATCGAGGCCGAGGAGCGCTATGCATTCCGCGCGGTGTTTCGGCGGGCCACAAACAGCCCTGATCCCTCTGACGACGCCATTGCCTGCGGCATCGACTGGCTGGCGGCGGACAAAACTGCGCTCTCCACCACCACTATCGAGACCATCCTAAATTTCACCAACGCGGAGGGGCGGCGTGAGGTCCGCACCTCGGTCGTGGCGGAAGCCGATGGCCCCTCCAGCGTCGTGGCCCCAATCGGCGCACGCTACGCAGTCCCATGGGTGCGCACGTTCGGGATCAACCACGCCACCGACGTCGAGGTCTGCAGCCTCGAGCGGCTGCCCTTTGTCTCGCTGCCCGTTGCGCGCACATTCTATGTCACCATGGACGGCAAGGACCTCAACGAGGGCTCCTCGCTGACCGCCCCCTTAGCCAGCATTGCTGAGGGCCTCGCGCGCGCAGCCGCTGTGGCTCAGCCATGCGTGGTGATCGTCCAGCCTGGCGAATACACCGTGCCCCCCGATACCGTTATCCCGGCCAATTGCGCCCTTTACGGCTACGACCTGCGCGTCACCAAGCTGAGCCTGCCGCCGGGCCAGGAACAGAACAACATGTTCCAGATGTCCAACGGCATCAAAGCCCGCGGCTTCACCTTCTCAAATCTGCGCCATGAACCCTACACCCTGGCGGGCGGACCACCGCAAAAAGGCTGGGCCTTCGTCTTCAAGCCCGGCGAGGTCCTCACGCGATCGCCCTATATCGCCGATTGCTCGCAGCTGCATGCCTTCACTCAAGACCAGATGGCCCTGCCGATCGACAAAGCCGCAGGCAATCCCCTGATGCCGCGCGGCGGAGGCAATCTGCTGGCCGATGGATCGGTGCTGGCCCCGTCTTCACCGCTGCGCTCGGTCGTGGTCGACAGCTATACCGCGATCAATCCCAATGGCGTGGGCTACGCCGTCACCCGCAACGCCTTTGTCCAGCTGGTCTCGGTCTTCACCAACTGGGCCCGCGTCGGCCTCTGGGCCCATGACGGTGGCCAGATCACGGTCGCCAACTCCAACAACACTTTTGGCGATTACGCGCTGGCGGCGACGGGGTTTCGTAACGCGGTGCTAATCGAAGGGCTGGCCGGTACCGGCGTGCTGGCCACGCACACCACCGTCGCCAACACCCTAACCGCTCAGACCGAGGCCATCGTGATCGCCCTGATGGGCACGCGCTATCCAACCCTTGCAGGCTTCAATAGCCTCTCGGACCGCGACAAGGCCTTCACCGAGCGCGACACCCGCACCCTGCTGCGCAGCCTGATCAATGATCTGCGCGCAGGCCAGGACCGCGGCGCGCAGTCCTTTGCCAAAGGGCTCTTTGACTGGAACGCCAATTATGTCTTCTCCATCGCCCTCGTGCCGCTGTTTCTGGCCTGCTGGGAGCAGGTCCGGCTGGAACTCGCTACGCGCATCACCGATCCTGACGCTGCAGCGATGATCGCCGCCCTCATCGGGCTGATCTCAGATGTCGTTGCGCGCCCGCAAGACTACCGCGTGGGCTTTCCCTCTGTCATCGAGGCCACCGGCCAGCAGTTCAGCTATGCAGGTTCCGGCGTCAATTACAACGCGCTGCCCTTCAGCCAGCGTGGCACCGGTCGCGCCCCCGATCCCGCCAGCACCCTGCTGAAGACCGGCGGTGGCCGGATCTATGCCACTTTCTCCACCGAGGTCGGCGACACCTATCTCGGCGAAGACCTGCGGGTGGATTTCGAGCGCAACACCATCGAAGGCCAGGCCTTCTCGCGCGGTGTCCAGAACATCGCGCTTCCCCTCATCATCGGTCTCGGAGCCTGAACCCATGGTCACCATCACCACACCGCGTCCACCCCTCAATCTGTTCGAGGTCGTCCGTGCAGAAATCGGCGTCGAGTGGACGACCATCTATGACGTGCCCGACTACCTGATCCCCGCCGAGGGCCCAAACCCTGCGCGCAGCATCGGCACCGCCGCCATCATGACTGGCGTGCTGATCACCCCCACCGCCGAGGCCGCCGTGCGCGTCTCGATCCGGATCCTCGCGCTCAACAACACACCATGGCTGCTGCTGGACCGCGCCTTCGCCCCCGCAGGCGATGTCCTCTCCATCGGGCTCGATCGCCAGGTGCTGCGCGCGGGCGAGCGTTTCCAAATGAAGGTTGAGGCCAGCGAGGTCGCCATCGCGCATTTCTCCTTCATCCTCAACCAACGCGAAGATTTCACGGTGATCGCATGAGCATCCTGCGCTACGCCACCGGCCGCGGCCGCTTTGTCGGCCAGTCCCTCATCTACCCCGTCCCGATCCCGCTGGATGCTGCGCAGTACTTCGGGGCGGCGGTGGTGGGCGAAGATGGCCAGTTCTATTATTCCAACGGGCTCGAATGGATCGTGCCCATCGAGGACAACGAGATCCTGCGCCCCTCGGCCCTCGTGCCGTTCAGCGTCGATGAGCGCACCCAGCTGCGCCTGACCACGTTTCGCTCGCCTGCGGGGCTGGAGCAGACCGGCATCATTTTCGAGATATCTACCAATGGCGCGGATTTCGACGGTGCGCTGACGCGGATCGTGCCCGGTTTTGGCAATGCCTATCAGATCGCATTCCCCGAAGACGGCTTTGGCCCCGGCGACCGCGTGCTCTGGCGCGCGGCCTATACCGGCACGGGCGGGACACAATCGAACTTCTCGGTTCCCTATGCCCAGACCTTTCCCGAGCTGATCTCGCGCCCGGCGCCCATCACCCGCGAGAATGCCATCACCGGCACCGTGCGTGTGACGGATTTCGAGAGCGCGGCGATCTTTGGCTATGGCTATGCCGAGACCCAGACCGAGTTTTACGCGCCCGATGCCACGCCGGGCGTATCAGCGCCGCTGATCAGCGTGACCCATACGGGCGGGGCGATCACCACCGTGCCGATCCCGCCGCTGGAGCCTGCCCAGAGCTATCTCTGGCGCGCGCGCTATGGCGGGAGGCTCAATGCCGCGGCCCCCGTGATCTATTCCGACTGGTCGAGCCCGCGCAGCTTCTTTCTTGGCGCCGCCTCGCTCATCCTCGTCTATGACCTGACATTGGCCAGCGCGCGCACGATCTTCATCCCGCTGGGCGGCGGTACTGTGAACAACCCCCTCGATGTCACCATCGATTGGGGCGATGGCACCAGCGAGCGCTTCACCACCGCCGGGATCAAGCCGCATCTCTACGCAGAGGGCGCAGGCCCGCGCATCACTGTCACCATCACTGGCCGTCTTGATTGGTATGGCACCAGCCAGCCGATCGATCAGGCCGGATTGGTGCGCGTCGAGAACATCGGCTTTGCCATTGGGCTGACAAGCTTGCGCGGTGCGTTTCGCCAGACCACCACGGCGCTGGACTACATCACGCCCAACATCCCCGAGACCGTCACCAGCTTTGAGGAGCTGTTCTTTGAGAGTTCCTGTGCGGCTGACCTGCGCGGCATGGACACGCGCAACATCACGACGATCCGGCGCATCTTCTATCGCTCGGACGGCACCGGCCCCAATTGCGCCAATTGGGACGTGGGCCGCGTCACAGACGTCTTCCAGGCCTTTGCCGACAGCCAGATGAACAACCCGTTCTCCCTAGGCAATTGGGAGAGCCTGACATCCATGGAGCAGATGTTCGTCCAGACCCAGGGCAATTACTCTGGTGGGCGCGACGGGCGGGTATTGTTCAATCAGCCCATCGCAAGCTGGGACGTCAGCCGCATCACATCGATGCGCTTGATGTTCGGCTGCACCGCTGCGGCCAATGTCGGCGGGATCGGAGCGGCATTCAATCAGCCGATCAACGCCTGGGACGTACGCGCTGTCCAGTCCTTCGAGGGCTTCATGGGCCATCTGGGCGACCCGGGGATTACCTCCGGCGGCGCGGTATTCAACCAGCCACTGAACCTGTGGAACACCTCGGCGGCCGACACCATGCGCCGCATGTTCGCCATTGCACCAGCCTTCAACCAGGACATCGGTAACTGGAATATCGAAAGCGTGACGGATCTGTCAGCCATGTTTGCATCCGTCATCGGATCGAGCGCCCGGATCTACCATAGCTTCAACCGCTCGATCGAACGCTGGAACACCGCACGCGTATCCGACATGTCGTTCATGTTCCTGAACGGCAGCTTCGACCAGCCGCTGGCCACGTGGCAAACCGGCGCCGCCAAGACCATGCGCGGCATGTTCCAGAGTTGCCCTTTCAATCAGCCGATCGGCACTTGGGACGTCTCAGCCGTCAGTGACATGGCCTTCATGTTCGCAAATGTGCTCACCAATACCTCGCGCGTGGCCTTCGATCAGGACATTGGTGCCTGGGACGTTGGGCGTGTCACGACAATGGAAGCCATGTTTGCCGCAGTTGGGGCAGGCTCAAGCCAGTTTCACAGTTTCAACAATGGCGGCAACGCCTCGATCAGCGCTTGGGATGTGAGCCAGGTCACCAGCATGCGCGCCATGTTTGCCTGTGGCATCGGCGGCAGTGGTCTGCGGACCCACCCCTTCAACCAACCCATCGGCAGCTGGAATGTCGAGCGGGTCGCAGACATGTCGCGCATGTTTGCTGGCAACAACCATGCCTTTGATCAGGACATTGGCAATTGGCCGCTGCGCCCGACCGGCCTCGCACTGACAGACTTCATGGCCAGCAGCATTGGTCGCGCGTTTTCCGAGGCCAACTATTCGCGCTTGCTGACTGGCTGGGCTAATCGCGTCGCGACCATGAGCGACCCGGTCAATACGGCGGTCCTGTTCGAGGCGCGCCGCTACAATACCACCGCCTATCAACCCGGCGCGCGCTTTACCTCCGCTCCACCAGCCCGAACGTTCCTGACCACACCGCGCAGCCTGAGTGTGGCGGGGGCGGATGTGCCCGAGACCGATGGCATCTACACCTTCGATGCTGCGGCCAGCCTCTATCTCAAATCTGATGGCTGGTATTTTTTGAAGATCGGGCCGGACTGGACGCTTTTCGATCCCGCTGACAGCGCACAGGCCACAGGCACCGGCATGCATCCTTGGGACGTCACCCCTTGGAGCGGCGCGCTCATCACCTCCACCATCCTTATCAACGGCGCCGCCTGGACCATCGCAGGAGACAGTGCAGCATGAACGATATGCAAACCACGCAAAGTTTCACCGCCGCAGCCCGGACCTTCTGGATTGCTCATGGCCCCGACACGCTGCACGACGGCGTGCTCGAGCCCAGGCAAACGATGCAAACCGGACTGCCCTATCTGGAAACCTACCCGAGCCAACGCGTGCGCGATCAACGGATCGCAGCACTCCGCAAGGATTATGACAGCGCGGTTGCGGCATGGCGCGAGACCCTGCGGCTGCGCGATCCATTCGCCAAGCTGGCCGATCATCGCTGGCGGCATGAGACCGCAGGCCTCGCACTGCCCGGCGGGCAGCGCATTCAGACCACCCGCGAAAGCCAGGCGCAGATCACCGCCGTGGTCAATTCGCTGCAGATGGGCCTCATTTCCGAACCCGTCACCTACAAGCTTGACAGCGGATGGGCCGATTTGACTGCGGCTCAGGTGATGGTCGTAGCGCAAGCGGTCGGTGGCCATGTCAAAGCCTGCTTCAAGGCCGAGCGCAGCGTGGCGGCGCAGCTGGAGACGTTGGACGATCCTGCGAGCGCTGACGTGGTCGCGCTGTTCGATGCGGCGTATTTTGCGGAGGTGATGCAATGACCCTGTTCGACGCCACCCGCGATCAGCATCACGCCTGCGAGCAACATCCGCTGGGCCAGCGCATGGCCTCAGGTAATATCACCCGGGCCGAATGGGCAGGCTGGTTGATGGCGTTTCGGGTGCTGCACCAGGTTATTGATCCCGCGCTGCCAGCGCATATGCACCGGGACGGCCTGCTGGCAGCGGACCTTTCGGTGCTGCCACCTGTGCCGCCAAGCCGGGCAGCGCTGCGATTTGCGCTCGATCTGTGCAGCTTGGATGCTGGCACGGGCAAGTCTGGGACAGACACGACAGGCGCCGCCTATGTTCTGCACGGCGCGCATCGCAGTGGCGGGCGCGTACTGGCCCCCACACTGGTCAAACGCGGGCTGCCCTGTGCGCATATCACCTATCGGGATCCCGAGGCTGTGCAGGCTTGGGTCAAACACACCCGCAGCCGGGTGGATCTCGCGTTGCAAGCACGCGCCACCTTCGTCTGTCTGCTGGCGGTGATGGACGAGATCACGGCGTGCACTGCCAATCCGTCAGAGCCAGGCAAGCCCCAATCATGAAGCGCCTTTCCCCCGACCTGCAGGCGCATCTCGATAGCGCCACCACGACGCTGGCCTGGTGCTGGCGGCTGACCCGGTCCGATGGCGTGCATTTTGGCTTCACCGATCATGACCAGGTGCTCGCGTTTGACAGCACCACGTTCGAGCCCGAAAGCGGTCTGACCGCCTCCGAGATCCGCACCGGGTCTGATCTATCGGTCGACGCGCAGGACGCAGAAGGTGCGTTGACCTCCGATCGCATTACCGAGACCGACATTCTGGCCGGGCTCTGGGACGCGGCTGAAGTTGAGGTCTGGCGGGTCAACTGGGCTGATCCCGACCAGCGGGTGCTGATGCGGCAGGGGGCCATTGGCGAGATACGGCGGGGCCAGACTGCCTTCATCGCCGAGATCCGCAGCCTTGCCCATATTCTGGGCCAGACCGTCGGGCGGATGTTCCAGAGCAGTTGCGATGCCGATCTCGGCGACGCGCGCTGCCGGGTCAATCTCAATGCCCCCACCTTCACGGGCAGCGGTGCTGTACTGGCGCCACTGCGCGACCGGGTGTTTCGGGCGGCGGGGCTTGGCGCGTTTGATCCTGGATGGTTTGCGTTCGGGACGCTGGTTTGGGGCAGCGGTGAGAATGCGGGGCGCAGGATCGAGGTCCTGTCACATGATGTCACGGACGGCATTGCCATTCTGACCTTGCTCGAGGCACCTGTCTGGCCAATCGCGACCGGCGACACCTTCACCGCCCGCGCAGGCTGCGACAAGCGGATCGAGACCTGTGGCGCGAAGTTCGCCAACAGCGCCAATTTCCGCGGCTTTCCGCATATTCCGGGGCAGGACACGATCCTGCGCTATGCGACCCGCGACGGTGGGCAGCCAACTGCGCGCGGTGTAGCTAGAAGACAACCTGGCACATCGAAAAACAGCTGCAGTTAGAGAGCTTGGTCGCACGACGGGCTTGCAGGATCCAGGCGCTACATGGCTTGAGCGCAGGGCTGCGATGCCATGCATGTCCCACTGGGTCATACATGAGCGGCAACGCGACCTGAGGCATCTTGCAATTTGTCAGCTGTTAGCTTACATGGAGACATGATCAAGTCGTTTAGAAACAGAGAACTGCAGAACCTGTGGGAGGGCGGAAGGTCCAAGATTGATGCCCGTTTCCAGAAGCGCCTTCTTCGAAGGCTGGACGCCTTGGATGCGGCCTCTGTTGCAGAGGATGTTAACTTGCCGGGGTTCAACTTTCACGGACTACTTGGGTTCAACCCCAAACGCTACACGATCCATGTAAACGGGCCATGGTCCATCACATTCGAATTTGACGCCGGGGATGCCTACCGTGTCGACTTCGAGCAATATCATTGAGGAGGACGAAAGATGATCTCGAGAGATCACAAACGCTGCCCTACACATCCAGGTGAATTGCTGCGGGACGATATCTTGCCGAGCATGGAGCACAGCAAAACGCAGCTTGCTAAGATGCTCGGCATTTCTCGGCAGCATTTCTATGACATTGTAAATGAAAAGAAGCCCGTCAGCGCGCCCGTCGCAGCTCGACTGGGAAAGCTCTTCGGAAATGGATCATTATTCTGGATCCGAATGCAGGGTGCCTATGATGCGTGGCATGCCGAGCGAGAAATCGACGTCAGCCAAGTTCCAACATTGGATGTGGCGTAGGCGGGCCTTCCTGTTGCCGCAACAGCCAGCCGACTGCGGGCTGTATGATGCGGAAGTCAGCGCCCGGTCAGGCGATAGGCGAGCTGCCCAACATGCTCGCGGATTGAGGTGTTCAGCACAGACAAGTTATGCGTGAGATCCCAGCCGATGCCGTCGCCGAACCCTGACGTGCGATAATCGACGGGCCAGGCCACAATGCCTTCCCAGCCAGCGGCTTCAAAACTGCGCATGGCGCGCGGCATGTGAAAGGCACTGGTGACCAACACCCAAGTTTCACCGGCGGCGGGTTTAGCAAGTGTCAGGCTGAGACGGGCGTTTTCAGCGGTGTTGCGCGATTGGCCTTCGAGCAGTAGGCGATCTAACACAATGCCCTGTTCGAGAAAGAACCGCTCGGCAATCGAGGCCTCCGAGGTGGTGGCACCGGCGACGTCACGGAGCGCGCCGCTGCCACCAGTGAATAGTACCTGCGCCTCGGGAAACCGCCGCGCGAGAGCGAGGGCGGCCGTGTAGCGCTCAGCGCCTTCGTTGAGTTGTACCTGGTCCCAATAAGCGCTGGCACGGGCGTCCTCACCGCCGCCAAGCACGATGATGCCATTGACAGCGTCAAGACTTGGGTTGGCCGGATAGTGCCGCTCAATAGGTTGCAAAAGAAGATCACCGAGGGGCAGAGCGCTTAGGGCGACGAGCAGTCCCAGCGTGATACTGCTGATCCAGATTGCCATACGCCTGCGTTGCAGGATCAGCGCAAGCACGATGCTTGCCAGCGCAATGACAATCCAAGTGTCTGGCCGCAGGAGTGCACCGATCAGCTTTGATGCGATGAAAAAGACCGTGTCCATTGCGGTTAACTCCACCCTTTGCTGGTGAGGACCGCGAGGGCCTCGCGGTAGGCCGCCACGACCAACGCCTGATCGTATTCGTGCTCCATCTTTGCGCGTCCGGCTTTTCCCATCTCAGTGCGGGCTTCCGGCGATAGCGCAAGAAAGCTCTCCATCGCGGTGGCCAGGCTGGCAGCGCTGCGCACTTCGCAGAGAAAACCTGACACGTCGTGATCGACCACGGCACGACAGCCAGGTACGTCGGTCGCAATCAGTGGCCGTGCCATGGTGGCCGCCTCGATCAGCGTGCGCGGCGCACCTTCGCGATAGGAGGGCAGCACGACACAGGAGGCAGCGGCAATCGCCGGACGCACGTCACTGGTAGTCCCGAGATACTCCACCACGCCCTCGGCCACCCAGGCCTCCACGGTCGCAGTGTCGATCGCAGTGCGGTTTTCTGAGTCGGTTGCCCCCAGCAGCTGGAATCGGGCCTCCGGATGGCGCGCCTTGATTTGCCGTGCGGCCTCTACGAATTCGTTCACGCCCTTGTCGCGCAGCAGCCGGGCAATCATCAGGAACACGGGCGGCGCGTCTGCAGACGGCATCTCCGCCTGGGCAAAGTGGACAAGATCAATGCCGGATCCAGGCAACAAACGCGCCTGTTCCTTGCGCACAAGCTTGCGGTCAAGAAACAGGCCGCGGTCGTCTTCGTTCTGGAAGAAGACAACGGGCAATTTGCCAAAGGCGCGACGATAGAGCTGCTCTGCGATGGTCTGCAACAACCCACCTGACAGGAAGGCGGTGCCCAGCCCTGTCACGTTCGGAACGAAGGGCACACCGGCCGAGCGTGCAGCCCAGGCCCCGAAGATGTTGTTCTTGATCGTAAAGCTCAGGATGGCGTCGGGTCTGTCATCTCGGAAGATCCGCTTCAGCCTGCGCTGCAGTTTAAGGTCCTCAACCGGGTTCAGGCCTTTCACGTTCATCTCCAGCGGACGAAAACGACAGCCGATCCGTTCAAGGTCGGGCACAGAATCGTCTGGCGGTGCCAGAACCGTGACGCTGTGCCCGTTAGCCAGGAGCGCCTCGACCAACGACCGTCGAAAATTCCAGATATTCCAAGCGGCGTTCACCGTCATCAAAATGTGCATGTGGTCGCCTTTTCGAAGCGCATAGGTGTACCCGTCGTCGGGGGGTGAGAAATTCGCAATGGTCAGACAGTATCGCTGTCGAGATAGCTAAGATACCATTGGCCTTGCTGGTCGGCAGGCGCAGCCAGGCCCGACTTCGGTCTGCTGCCGAAGCAGATTTGGATAGGGCGTAGGCGTTCAGGCAAAGGCATGAAGCCCGCCTTGCGCAAAGTACGATAGTTTGGAGACCACGGAAACGACCAGGCCAGCGCCAGTTCGACACCTCGCGATGCAAGGCGTCCCAGTTCCGACATCACCAAGGGTTCGAGAGACGACCCACCCAACGCCTCCATCACATAGGCGATCCGGCCTCCGTGCTTTTCCGCTTCTCGCGTTGCAAAGATGGCCGGTGTACTTTGATCAGGAGACGCCACGACCCTATACTGCTCGGCTTGTGGGCCACCAAAGAGGCGATGGTTCAGAAACGCTCTGTCACGAACCGTGCCCACCCCAACAGCTGGCGTAACGGAATCCCAAAGTACATCGCCCCACTTTCCAATCTCGGTGACGTGAGGCAGGTTTTGGTCACGTGCGCGGGTCAGTGGGAAGTCGAGCGGCAGGCGGAATTTACGGCAAAAATAACCAGCGCGGAGCGGCTTGATCAAAAAGGGAACCTGTCCGTGACGGTGCCAGCCAAGCTTGCCAAACCAGGCCGGTGCGGCGTTGTCATTGGGAAACCCCCAGACGAGGTCGCCGCCCGAACTGGCGGCATGCGCATCATAGGCGCGGGCCAATTGAGTGAAGATACCTTTGCCGCGCATACTCTCTGACACGAATGAATCCACAGCCTGAAACGCGACGCCGGTTTCCGGCCCAAACTGCATGCGGGATTGTATGTATCCTGACATACCAACGATCTGACCATCGTTCCTTGCGACGGCAAACGGAGCGGGGTTGTTCCCAAAAGCCCAATCAACCGCGAACCGACCTGATTTTCCGCGTTCCATGCCGGATGCCAAATATGCGTTCATGAGCTCGTCACTCAGCGGCTCGATAGAAATGACAGGCCCACTCATCAGAATTCTCCCATTGCAAGAGATTGCATGCCGAAGCGGTCATGTAGCGTTGCAAAATGCCTGATGACTTGGCCGAGACCATCTAGGTTTGCCTCAAGGTTCTGCCCAAAATTATGCGGGTGCCACCACAGATGATAGCCTCTCCCGTTCCGCGCGGCGGCTGTCATGCCACGCTTGATCGTAGCTACATGCAAAGGGTGAAACGCTGCCAAACGGCCAGCGCAAGGCCGCAAGAAACGACTGGCAGCAACATTCTTTGGTTGAACGTTATCTGCCTCAAAGGCTTGTGACCCCAGCACCCCAGAATAGGCATCAAGCAATCTGAGGGCGCGACGCATCGAGGTCTGCTCTGCACCCTTCGCCGCCTGGTATGCCCAAGGGCTGGGGTTTCCCCGGTAATGGGTGATCCCATGCTTGGCGCAGATTGTCAGATGCTCCGCTGCAAACTGGTTCCGCGGGAACACGATCGACCGCAGTTCGATACCGCGCGCGTCAGCGAGCTTTTTGGCCGCTATAATATCCGCCTCAAAGGCTGAAACTGTTTGTCCATCCTCAAGGCAGTAGAAGTGAGATAGCGTGTGCGTCCCGATTTCCTGACCTGGTGTCTGATGGATCGCTGAGATCAGTGATGGCGCAAAATAATAGGGGTCGGCGCGCTCATCTTTGCCGATTTCGTCAAGATAGGAAAAATTTGACAGACGGGGGTTAGAATAGGCTGGAAGCTCGCTGGGAAGCGAGGCCATCAACTCCTCTTTGCTTTCACAAAACAGAAAACCAACGGTCGCCCACGTTGCGCTGATTTCATTCTCAGCAAAAAGCTCCAGCATCTTTGGCACGGCATCCCGAGCACCGAGCACATTTTTGCCATACGTATCCCTATCTGCATGATCACGAACGCCCCAAAGCAACTCGAAATCCAGCGAAATGACGAATTTACCTGACATTGCTGAACCTCTCATGCATCACCCTCGGCATTCGGATAATGTGATTGTAAAGCAACAGCAACGCACGATCACCCATCGATGACGATTAGCGCCTGCGGGGACGGGCTTTGCGTTGCAAACACGCCCTGCCCCACCTACTCCGACAGGAACTGGTGGTGGCGATCGGTGAAACTGAGCGTGGTGTTGACTTTGATTCGCACCCCTTCGGTGCGGCAGAGCTGAGTAAAGGGTCTGATTGATGCTTTCAACTGAGACGGATGCTGCGCAGTTGCTGAAGCTGCACCAAAGCAAACAGCCCGCCTGAATGTCAGGCAGGCTTGCAAAACGTTGACTCAGTGTTGACTCATTCGGACATGCTTATACACAAGTAAATCTGTCGGGTTTTAAGTGACTGATTTATTTGTATAATTTGGTTGCGGGAGTAGGATTTGAACCTACGACCTTCAGGTTATGAGCCTACAACCGCAGGATTCATGAAACCAAATAAATACATGAGCTTAGCCGGTAAGTATTTGTTTTCCAAAATCTCCGTCCTGCACATTCAGCTGCATTCATGCGCATTCGCAAGCAAAGCCAACGCGAAACAAGCATTCGCGCGTTGATGTGGCGTTGATGTAAGCTGATGGCTTCTAAATCTAATCACGATCGCTTTCGTCGCCCTTTCAGAAGTCAGGTTGCAATAGGGTGGGTTTTCCGCCCGTAGACGCCTGGCCCGCTCATCCTGTCTGGCGCATGCCCCTCATCCACCGTCACCCAGCCGTAGATCCCGCAACTGGGTGCTCAGGAGCGCGTCCTCTGGACCGATCGGGAACAAGCTGTCCCGCGCACAGGTCACTAGCCCCATCCCAACAGCCCCAGCACGGGCGCGGTCGGTTCCGTCATAGGCGACAATCCCACTGCCGCCCGTGAAGACTAGGGTCTCTGTATTTCCGCAGTAATTGGAATAGAGGACCGGAGTGCCGTTTTCGAGCGCCCTGGCACGCACCAGCGTCGTTGCAACACTGACGAAAGGCTGCATGTTGGCGGTCGGGACGCAGATCATCTGCGCCCCCGCCCGACAAAGCTCCCGGGCCATCTCGGGAAATTCGATGTCGTAGCAAATAGCCAAACCAACTCGCAAACCGCACATATCGATTACGCAATGCTCTGTCCCGCGCTCGAAAACCTCTGCTTCGTGCGGACCAAAAAGATGGATCTTCCTGTAGGATCCAGCAACGCGCCCGGTCGGTGTCACGGCGACTGCGGTATTAAACAGACGGGTGCCGTCTCGCTCGGGCATGCCGAAGATTACGCCGACGCCATGCTTTTTCGCAATTTCCAGAACCCGGCTCACAGAGGGGCCATCCAGGGCCTCGGCCTGTTCGTGAAGCCTGTGATCGACATGATAGCCAGTGAGAAAAAGTTCCGGAAAGCACAGAATCGACACACCGGCTTGGCTCGCAGCCGCCACCATCCGCTCCAACAGGGCGATGCTGGACGCCTTGTCGGGTTCCGACGCCTCACTCTGGACTACACCAATCATCCCGGTTCCTTCCAACGCTCGATCTGATCCTTACGTTATGCGTCCGCCAGTGCCTCGACCGCAAGGTGACCTTGGTCATGGATGCCGGACTGCGCGGGCAGGACAGAAATCGTTACATTCTGTGCGCGGTAGGCCCAGCTTTTCAGGCCCAACGACGTCCGAAGCTCGACGTGATCGGCCCAGGGCGCTACCATGGCCCCATCGACACGAACGGGCCCCGACACGGCGGCCGCATCGTCATGGGACACAAGGACAGCAGAACGCACGCCATGAACAGCACGGCAGCAGAATACCGCGCCCTTGCACGCGCCATCGCGGCATTCGGAACGCCTGGGTTCTACGATGCCCTGTCCGAGTTCGCGGCCTGTTCCTTGGGATGTTCGAAACGGCTTGTCATGCGATATTCGGCCTATGAAAGGCCAGGATTCCTGTTCAACAACTGCATGGACGAAAGCGCGGTCCGCTCCTACGCGTCCGGACTGTATCGGCTGGACCCACTGCGCACCCTGTCGCACCAGCGCCCCGAGGCGAGCGTGGTTCACCTCCGCACGACGATCGGCCCTCGAGAAACCGGACACGATTACCTTGAACAGATATTCAGGATCGCCTTCATCTATGATGAAATCGCCTTTCTGCTGCCAACCTTGGGCGGCTTGACGATCGCCGTTTGTTGCGAACATCTCAGCACGGCCTTCGACGAAAGCCAGCGAGAACACGCCAACCAGCTTCTTCCCCTGATGGTGCAGCTACACCAAAGCCACCTGCAACATACGTTCATGCGCAACGGTACCAGCGGCGCTAGCGATCCTTTTGTCAACGCAATCTGTGTCCTTGATTCGAAGGGACAGGCCATTTTCGTGAGTGACGGCTGGAAGACACACAGTCATATCAGGCACGACACCCTCGATCGGGCGAGGCACTCAAAGGCCTGCGGGCAGATCTGCCTGCCGATGGGCGACGACCATCTCATCCATTGGGAGTTGCTAGACGGTGAATCGCAACTGGCCCCCCATGGCGTCGTCTTCACGATCGAAAGGCGGTCACCCGACCGTATTAGCACGAGTTTCGATCAGGCCGTGGCCCATTTTTGCGCAAGTCATAGATTTACGCCCCGCGAAGCGCAGATCTTTCGCCTTGCCCTCATGGGATTCCCAAATTCGAGCATTGCAAAGCGGCTCGAAATTTCGGTCGGCACGGTCAAGAACCACCGCTGGCGGCTGTATTCCAAGCTGGATATCACCACGGAACGCGAGCTTTTTCGCTTGTTCCTGGATGATGTCGTCGTGTCGGGCTAGGGTCCGGCACGACAAGCGGCCGGGCTGACCCCAATTATTTGGTCGTCGTTGACGCTAGGATATCCAGAATAAGCCGCACCGCCAGACGGCTTGTGACGCCGTCATGATCATAGGGCGGCGACACTTCTACTAGGTCAAAGCCACCCAGCCCGCCGCGCCCAAGTTCGGCCACCAGCGCAAGCGCCTCTCTGGTGGTCATGCCGCCCGGTGCGGGAACACCGGTTCCGGGGGCATAGGCGCCGTCAATGGAATCGATGTCGAAAGTCAGGTACACGCTGTCAGCCCCGTCAGATGCGATTTCGCGCGCCGCGCGGCCGACATGGGCGGGGCCCTTCTCAATAATGTCCTCCAGAGGCATCAGCGTGATGCCGCGCTCCTTGATGTAGTCCAACTCGTTGCGTGGGTTCATCCATCCGTTCGTGCCGACGATCACGATGCGCTTGGGGTCAAACCCGGCATCAACAGCCCGTGTGATGGGACAGCAATGGCTGAGCTCTTCGCCCCCGACATCCAGCGCCGTATCGAAATGGCTGTCCACGAGGATCAGGCCTGGTTTTGTATGTTTCTTGGCGAAGGCCCGCACACAGGCGATGGTCACGGAGTGATCACCCCCAACTGTGATGGGTATAGCGCCCGCCGACAAGATCTGCCCCACAAGGGCCTCGGCACGGTCCATGGTTGTGACGGCCGAGCCCGGCACGATCGGGACGTCCCCGCAATCCGCCAGATTGTAATGCTCCGTCAGGTCGAGCCCAGTATTCGCATTGAACAGCGAGAACTGATCGCTAGCTTCCCGGATCGCGTAGGGTCCGTTGTTGGTCCCCGTCCGACTGATACACATGGCATCCCAAGGAAAGCCAAGCACAGCAGCCGTGATGCCGGCCTCCCGCAAGCTATCAGCGTCCGGCGCCACACGCGAGGCGCGCATAAATGTCCCGCCCGCGCCCGTATGCAGCCAGCCGGAAAACTGATTTTCAGACCCATTGCCCATGATCCAACTCCTTCTATCTGATTCTTCGATGGTTACTACAGAGCAGTTAATCCCCGTTGCGTCATTCGACCAATGGTGGCTCCAGTAACCATCAGGCTGCGGGGACGATGTCGCGCGACACGCCCGTCGAGCGTCAGGTTTTGACGATCTCCATGTCGATCCCGCTCAATTCATGCCGATGCCCACCGCTCACATCCCATCCCGGAACGTCGAGATCGAAGGGACAGGCACTTACAACACAGATCAGGTCCATCAGCGCCTCGACTTCCACGTAGGCTCCCGGAGGCACCGGGTTCGGCGGCGAGGTGAGTTTACCGTCGTCGGCGACATGCGACTTGGCAAAGAAATTAACCGCCTGCGGCACATGCGGGACCGCATGGCCAAATCGTTTCATTGCCGTCACGAGGTTGTCTGAGCAATTCGCATGCGGGCCCTCATACCCAAAGAACTCGTACCGAAACTGGTCACAGGTCGTGATCAGCATGTCATGCGCGCCAAACGCCCCATCGGCGGTCATCTTCATCATCGGGCGACGGAATTGTGACAAAAAGACATCCCCAACTCGGGGCACCATCGAGAAATTGGTTACCCAGGTATGAGGACAGGACAAGAATTCTTCCGTGTTGTCGGCATTGAACGCGAAGAAATCCGCGCATTGCGACCCTTCGGGCGTTGTGACGCGCAAGATCTGGCCTTGGCGCACCTTGATGCCACGCCCCTCACGGGCAGGAACAGCAATCTTGGTCATATCGGTCGTCCTTTGTGTTTGAAAAGGGTTACAGATCCAGTACGAGACGCGAGGATGTCGGGCGCGAGACGCAGATCATCATGGTAAGGTTCGCGTCCCGCTCCGCCACGGAGTGAAGTTGATCGCGGTGTTCGACAGCACCTTCGACGATGGCCGTTTCACAGGTCCCGCAAAATCCGGACTCACAGGAATAGGGCATGTCCGGTTTGACCCTTAGAACGGCCTGGAGGACGGACTCGCCGGGCTCCATTATGACGGTCAGTTGCGAGCGCGCTAGCCGCAGCTCGACCGCCTGCCCGCACTTTTCGGGGCTAGCAACGGGCGCGACGGGCCCAAACCGTTCGGTAAAGAGGGCGATGTCGTTACGGCCGGCCGTCGCATGGGTGACGGCATCGATCAGGCCAGACGGCCCGCAGCAATAGATATGCGTGCCGGGGGCGCAGTCCGCGATCTCGGCCGCAAGATCGAGGCGCCCGTCCCTATCGTCGCTGACAATCCTGACGCGCCCCTGACCCTCCATCGCATCGACAAAGGCCATCCCCTCTCTTGTGCGCCCGCAATAGAGCGCGCGCCAATCATGCCCGTCCTGCATGTAGCCGATCATCGGCAGGATCGGCGTCACGCCGATACCCCCTGCGATGAAGAAATAGGTCGTCGCGGGCTGAAGCGGGAAGTGATTGCGCGGCCCGCGAATGGAATATCGGGCGCCAACACGCAATGTGTCATGCACTTCTGCCGAGCCCCCCGACCGTCTGGTACGCGCAGAACGGCCACCCGGTAGGTCTTGCGGTCGTCAGGATCCCCGCAAAGGGAATACTGCCGGATCCGGCCCGACGGCAGGGTGATCTCGATATGGGCCCCGGGCGCCCATTCGGTCAAATCACGGCGCTCCGGGTCCTCAAGGGCCAGAGAGACCACGCCCTCCGCCTCTAACCGGATCTCGGTCAGGACCATATCGCGTTGTCGTGTGACGGACCCAAGCGCATTGCGCTCTATAAGTGTCATGGCATCTCTCAGCACGCGGCGTTGGCCTGGCCTTCTTTGCCATCCAACCGGTCAAGAATCGTGTCCACGACATGCTTCACGGCCCGGCGGTAGTTGAGCGTGTAGACATCGGCCGGACAGGAGACCTCGAGCCACTCGCCTGTTAGCGGAACCTCGGGCGGGTTCAACCCGTTCAGAATGGGTGTGTCCTCATCGAAGACGGCCGTTTCAAGCTTCAGGATGTCGTCAATCGATCCGCCTTGGAACTTGTGATCGATGGCCACCCCCCAATGGATGATGCACTCATCACGGCTCACCGGCGTGGGAAAATCGACCAGGTAGCGTTTCCCCTTGTCGCCATAGTCGTAAAGGATAGCGGCAAAGCCGGGCGCATAGCTGTGGTAATGCATCATCGCGTTACCGATACTCGAGAAATGCGCTTGTTCAACTTGCTCATATCTAAAGGACACCGACAGGCGGCGACCGTCGCGGGCGACATCAAGCTGCGGGATAGTAGTGGGAACGTTGCCCATCGTTTCGTGATGCACGAAGGGGAAATGGGCCATGTCACGAAAGTTCTCGGTCGCCGCCATGAACCCGCAATTCGCAGGGATCGGCGCGGCAGGAAGCCATTCGAGGACGAGCCCGTCCAGCTCGGGCGGTGCCGGAATATCGAAGAACGGCTGGTCCAGACAGGTCCAGACATGCTCATAGCGCTCCACGACTGGATAACTTCCGATTTTCGCGTTCTCGGGGATGTTCCAGCCCTCCTTCATCGAGGGAATGAGCGTGCAACGCCCCGATTCACCGTCAAATGACCACCCGTGATACGGACAGGCGATCCCACTATCGGTGACCTTGCCGGCGGACAGATCTCCGCCCCGATGTATGCATCGGCGATCCGTCACCCGGGCGTTGCCGTCCTTGTCACGGAATACCACAAGATCCTGGTCAAGGAGCCGTGCTACTTTCGGCTGATCGATATCGCAGCTTCTTGCGACAACGAACCAGCAGTGCCGGTAGGCACGCCAGAGATTCTCGGGGGTATAGCGTTCATTCATTTTGGCGTTCCTTCTTATCAGAGGCTCGAATCGGGCTGATTCAGCGACCTTGGGTCTAGGCCAAGTGATCGGACATGGGTGGCTATCTCGTGCATGGGCGCAATCCAGACATCGCCGCAATCGACCGCGTATTGCATTAACCCCTGAAGGGCGGCGCTGCGTCCAGGGCGCCCAGACAGGAAGGGATGGCAGGTCAGCACCCAAAGCCCCCCCGAGTCGCGAATCGCGTCCAGCTCTGCGCGAAACAGCTCGATGGCCTTTGACGGCGTTTCGATCAGGCCACTTCCGTAAAAGTCGGGGATCAGGCAATATTGCTGCCAGTCGTCCAGCGCCCAGTTGATCGGCAGTTCAACGATGCTCTTGCCGTCTCCGCACGCAAGCTCATATGGAAAATCCGCATCCATCAGGCTTGAATCGTACAAGAAGCCGTATTCCTGAAGGATGGAGGGAGTGCGCCAGTTCATCTCCCAGATCGGGGCCCGATACCCGGATGGCTTGACGCCAAGGACATCATGCAGGGCTTCAAGCCCCCGCTCCATGCAGGCGCGCTCTTCCGCTTCGCTCAACCCGGCCAGAGGTTCGTGCAGATGGCCATGATGGCCTACCTCATGCCCCTCTGCCGTGATCTGTCGCACCTGATCGGGATAGCGTCGAGCAACATACCCGGGCACATAGAACGACCCGACAATTCCCGTCGATTTAAGGGCGTCGAGAATTCGGGGCAAGCCGACCATGGGGCCATAGGACTGATGGCTCATGGTCGCCATGCGTTCCGCGAGTTTCGGATTGGCAACAAGAAGCGGGCTTTCGGCGTCGACATCAAAGGTAAACGCGACTGCCGCCTTTTCTCCGTTGGGCCACGAGATCGATTCCGCTGACCGGAAAAGGGGTTTGTTCATGTCATTTCTCCTATCCTGACGGTATTTAAATAATTCAGACGCGATGGCGGAAGTAACCTCCGCTGCAATGCACGGTTTGCCCGATGGCCGCCCCCAGCCCCGGCTGACACAGAAGGGACACAAGCTCCGATAGCGCCCTCCAAGAGCCCAGCTTTCCGGCAGGGACGATGTCGCCCTGGCCTGCCCGAAGCCCCGCCACCGTCAGATCAAGCGCGGCGGCATCACAGGCCAGCCAGTCCTCGTCATCCATGAAAGCGGGGGCCACGGCATTCACAGTAATTCCCCTCGGGCCCAATTCCTGTGCGAGGGTGCGTGTCAGTAGGTCGATCCCCGCCGACGCGGCAGCCAGTCCGGCAAGTTGCTTCGCACCAGCGGCCCACCCTGACGACAGCAGCACGATGCGTCCCTGCCCCGACGTGGCCAGAAGCCCCGCCGCCGCGCGCACCAGAAGAAAACTGGCTGTCAGCATCCCGTCGATCTGGCGCCAGAAAGCCTCGCTGTCCCCGGCAAGCACGGCACAGGGCGCCGGGCGCGCATGACAGGCAACCAGAACATCAAGTCGACCATGGCTGCACCTTATGGTCGCCATCATTTCGTCAAGGACGCTCTCGTCCAACAGATCCACAGAAAAATCACCTGATCCCATGTGCAGACAGTGTTCAAGGACAGTCAGGCCCTCAGCGCGCAACGTCGCGACGACGGCTCGGCCTGGCCCTGTATCCGCCCCCGTCACAAGCGCAATTCGCTGGGACTTCGCGGTCGGCATCACATCACCGTTCCGCTATTGACCGACAACAGCGCGCCGTTCATGAACATATCCTTCTCCGTCAATCCGACTACAGCAAGGGCAATCTCTTCGGGCGTGGCGATCCGACGAGATGGCAGGCCCTGCGTGAACAATGGCTGGCGTTCCCAGGAATCGGGCGGCAATAAGGGCGTATCCGTCGGGCCCGGCGCGACCGCATTGACCCGGACGCCTCGCCCGGCCACCTCGAGCGCCGCAGACCGAGTTAATGCCAGCGCGGCCGCCTTTGCACTTCCGTAATGCGCATCATGTCCCGCACCGACGATAGCCCGCTCGGACGCGATGGTGATGAAACTGCCCTTGCCGCGCTGCGTCATGCCCGGCAATGTGGCGCGCATCAGATTATAAACTCCTCCGATATGGGTTCGTAGCATCAAATTCCATTTCTCGAGCGAAATGTCCTCGAGTACAATTTCTTCATAATGACCGGCACAGGCCACGACGCCGATCACAGGGCCAAGCGCCGCCTCTGCCTCTTCAACCGCCGTTCGAATCGCGGCTTCATCCGAAACATCGACCTTGCACCCGAAATCAAACCCACTGGCGTCGGCAAAATCGAATGAAGCGACAGACCAGCCCCGCTTTTTCAACGCGCGAGCGATGCACAGCCCAATCCCGCTGCCAGCACCAGACACAATCGCCGCACCTTCAGGTGTCATTGCAGATCCCCGTTAGAGTTTTTTGGCCGCTCATCGAGAGCTTGGCCCATCCTGTTTCACCGGATCACACTAATCTATGCCAAAACCTTTTGTCAAAAACTTATCGACGCAGTAGACTTCGAAAGCCAAATTGATTGATGGACACAAAAAGCGAGGACTCTCCCGTGGCTCAGCGGATCGACACCAACATAAAGCTTGATACTGAACGGCTTTGGACATCCATCCACGAGATCGCCAAGATCGGTCCTGGAAAGGCCGGCGGAAACAACCGTCAGGCGCTGACCGATGAGGATGGAGAAGCACGACACCTGTTCAGAAAATGGTGTGAAGACGCGGGCCTAACGGTTGGTGTCGATCAGATGGGGAACATGTTCGCCACGCGGCCCGGCATCGATCCGGAGGCGCTACCCGTCTTCGTCGGTTCCCATCTCGACACTCAGCCGACCGGGGGGCGCTATGACGGTGTACTAGGTGTGATGGCCGGCCTTGAGATCATTCGAACAATGAACGAGCTCGGCCTAAAGACGCACCATCCCATCACCATCGTGAACTGGACCAACGAAGAAGGATCACGCTTCGCGCCGCCCATGCTGGCATCAGGCGTTTTCGCTGGCGTTCACAGCCTCGAATACGGGCTGTCGCGTCTTGATGCCAACGGCAAGAGCTTGGGCCAAGAGCTCAATCGCATTGGCTGGCAGGGCGACGAGGCGTGCGGCGCCCGAAAAGCCCATGCCTATCTCGAACTGCATATCGAGCAGGGCCCCCTCCTCGAGGACAACAATTGCGAGATCGGCGTCGTCACACGCGGCCAGGGTTTGTGGTGGTTGGAGTTCACATTGACAGGTCGCGAATCACATACCGGAACTACCCCCATGGCCAGCCGCGCAGATGCCACCCTTGCCATGGCCCGGATCATCGAGCTGGCCCGCAGCCTCGCAATGTCCAATCAGCCCGACGCCCTCTGCGGGGTTGGCCAGATCGCCGTGACGCCCAATTCAAGGAATGTCCTGCCCGAGCAGGTGGTCTTCACCGTTGACATCCGTTCGCCGAATCCCGACCTGCTGAATGCCCTCCGGAGGGAACTGGAAACTCGCGCGCGGCATATTTGCGACGATCTGGATGTGGGCTGCAGCATCGAACCCGTCGGATCTTTCGAACCCGTCAAGTTCGATATGACCCTCGCCGCCAGACTTGAACAGGCGGCAGACAGGCTTGGCTACAGCCACATGCATCTGACCTCGGGCGCCGGTCATGACGCCTGCTGGATGACGCGTGTCGCACCTTCAGTCATGCTGATGTGTCCTTGTGAGGGCGGCCTTTCCCATAGCGAAGCGGAATCGATCACGCCCGACTGGGCTGCCGCCAGCGCCAATGTGCTCTTTCTTGCGACGCTGGAGACCGCCGGGATCGTCTGACGCAGACCGCGGACCTGGCCTTGCCTTTTCGGGGTCGGACCCACCCTGCTCAGCGCCCCGTTCTGAAAGGAATTCGCGGGATGCGCAGCAGGGCCGCGATACCTTGTGGTAACCAGATCATCGAGACCACCACGATCGCCCCGAGAATGAGCAGACGATATTCGCCCAATCCCCGAAGAAGCTCGTTCCCGATGGTGATGACGAACGCCCCCAGAATAACTCCCGGGAACCGCCCCAGACCACCGACACATAACATGGTCATCGCAATCAGGAAGAATTCATTGCCCAGCACGGTTGGAGAAATCACCCCGACATAGTTAGCATAAAGCGCGCCCGCCAGACCCGTCAGCGCGGCAGAGATGACAAAGGACAATAGCCGATACCACAAGTCATTGACGCCCAGCGTGCGTGCAGCTTCCTCCGCATCGCGCAAGGCAACAAAGGCAAGCCCCATCCGCCCGCGCAGTAGAATGAAATAGATCAGCCAGAGACACAGCGCGGCAATAGCCAGCATCACAAAATACCAGCCGACCTTGTCAGCGGATGTCAGCCTGAAACCAAGGGCCTCCAGGGGTTGGCCCCCCATCAAGCCCGCAGACCCCCCGGTTCCATAATTGCGCCCAAGCTGCAGCAGGGCCGGGAACGCCAGATGGACCGCAAAAGTGAACAGCGCAATATATTCCCCCCTCAGCCTTAGGCATGGCAGCCCGACCAGCAACCCGAATAGCGCCGCGATCCCAACACTGAGCGCAATCGCCGGCAGGGCGGTGAAACCGGCCTGAAGCGCCAGCATCTGGCTCGCGTAGCCGCCAACCGCGAAGAACACCAGTTGGGCGAAGTTGAGGATGCCTGAATACCCGACCAGAAGGTCCCAGCTTGCAACGACGATGCACCACATGAATGCCAGGATCAGGATGTGCAGCACATAGTTGCTGTCAACGACCACCCCCAGCCCGGCTAGGAACAGCACGGCAAAGCCAAAACTGATCTGGCTGCGTCGCAGGATGACCGCCTGTTGCTGCGGACCGACATCCGCCCCCGCGCCAGCCCCGTTGGCAGGTCGTCTCAGGATTGCGTCGATGACACTCATGTTGCCCAAACCCCAAATAGTCCCTTCGGACGGATCATGAGGACGACCACCAACACCAACAGCCAGATCGGCATCGTCCAGCTCGCGCCGAGATAGTAGACAACCGCAGTCTCGGTGATCGCGAGCAGCACTGCAGCGACCAGCGCGCCATGCACGCTCCCCAGCCCTCCGAACACGACGATCACGAAGGCCTTCAGGAACATCGGCCACCCCGCCAGCGGCGAAACCAGTGTCATGGGCGCCAGCATCAGGGCAGCAATGCCGACCAGAACAAGCGAGAGCCCAAAGGCCACGGCAAAGACCTTGTCGACGTTGATGCCAACCATCGCGGCGCCCTGCATGTCTTGCGACACCGCTCGCATCGCCTGGCCCAGGGGCACGAACCGCAGGAAGGCCTCCAGCGCAAGAATGCTGGTGATGGCGATTACGAAGACCACGATTTCTTGAACGCCGATGAACAATGTGCCCAGTTGCATCACGTCGGATGAAATCGGCGGAATGCTACGCTGTCCTGGGCCAAAAGCCACCAACGCGGCGTTATCCAGAAAAAGCGCCAGACCCAGCGTCCCCATCATGCTGGCCAACTTCCAGTTTTCGGCCCGCCGGAGCTGGCGGATGATCACGAAGTCCACAACCGCACCGATCACAAACAGCAAGGGCAACAAAAGCAGCGCCGAAACAACATAATTCAAGCCAAGCCCAACCAAAAAATACCAAGCCAGATAGGCGGACATCATGTAGAATGATCCGTAAGCAAAGTTGAGAATTCGTGAAGTGCCATAGACAAGCGAAAGACCCACCGCAAAGACGGCATAGACCGTCCCCGTGATCACTCCCGTGACCAATATGAAAATCGCCATCGACATTTAGACCCCACTTTCCTTTTCTGAAATGGAGACGGTCTCACGATACAACTCGCCCTCCTCGATCGACCAGATCGGCCCGAGATGCGGGCGGATCAGATCAAGATTTTGTTCGACCAGAAGCACGTCGATGCCCGTCTGGCTGATCTCCACGATCGCGTCCATCAAGGATGCGGTCAGTTTTGGAGACAGCCCAAGAGACGGCTCGTCAAGGGCCATGAAGACGGGCGCTGACATCAACCCCCGCCCCATGGCCAGCATCTGCGCCTCACCACCCGACAGACTGCCCGCGCGCTGGTTCCACCGCTCCGCCAGACGCGGGAACAGCGAATAGACAAATTCAAGGTTTCGCGACTGATATTTCTGCGCCTTGGGCAGATAGGCCCCCAACCTGAGGTTCTCATAGACACTCATGTCATGAAACAGGCGGCGGTCTTCGGCAACGTAGACAAGCCCACGCGCTGCGATCGATGCCGCCCCTAGGCCGGTGATATCTTCGTCACCGAAGATTACCCTCCCCCTGGTCGGCCTTAACAACCCGCAGATTGTCTTAAGCAGAGTGCTCTTGCCATGCCCATTGGGTCCGACGATACCCGCGGCCTGTCCTCGCTCGATGCGGAAAGAGACATCTTGGATCACCTTGAAATCGCCATATCCGGAATGCAGAGATTCAATGAACAGCACTATCTTCCCTCCGTCCAAGATAGATTTCATTGACCTGTTTGTTGCTCAGCACCTCCTCCGGCGTGCCTTCGCAAAGCATCTCTCCAAAATTCAGGATCATCAGCCGATCTGAAAGCGTTGTCAGTGCGCGCATTTTGTGCTCCACGATCACGAAGGCAAGCTCAAGATCCTGCCGCAGCCGCTGGATAAGATCGACATATCTTTGGATTTCCTCGGTGTTCAGCCCACCGAACGGCTCGTCCATGAAGACAATCTTCGGATCGGTCGCAAGGGCGGCCCCCAACATAGTCATTTTTCGGGTCAACAGGTCCGCCTGTCCCGCCAGACGGTAGCGTGTGGCGTGCAGGTCAAGGAGATTGATGACGCGTTCGACGCAGTCCTGAACCTCGTCCGCTGCACGCTTGCGCCCGAAAGTCGCCCCGATGCAGATATTGGTGTCAACATTCACTGATCCGAACACTTGCGGGATCTGAAATGTGCGTGCCAATCCGGCTTCGGCCATGCGTCGCAACGGCAAACCATCAGTTCTTTGCCCGGCAAGTATGATGGTTCCCCCCGAGGGCTTCAATGTGCCCGAGCAGACATTCAACAACGTGCTCTTCCCCGCTCCGTTCGGCCCGGCAATCCCGAGAATACCCCCCTGATCGACCTCGAAGCTGACCTCTTTAAGAGCCTCGAACTGGCCAAATCGCTTGCTTACACGCTCTACCGTGAACAGCATGCTGTAATTCTCCACGTTGTCAGACCCGGGGCCGATCCTGGCCCCGGACAGTCCACACACCCCATGTCAGTCAAGATCGAGAAGCCGTCGGCTCATTCCATCCATGCCGGAGGCACAAATTCGCCGACCTTCTCGCTGCCGACCATCAGCCGAACGACCGATCCATCGATCACCTGCACAAGTTGCGACGGCTGGGTCGCATCCCCGACGGGAACGAAGAACTGCTCGTTGAAGGTCAGCGTGCCAGTCAGGCCTTCGAAGCTGCTATTGGCTAGCTCTTCTTTGACCCGGGCGAAATCCGTCGCATCGTCCGCACGGGTCGCCGCATCGGCCCAAAGCATCACTTCGTCAAAGACCTGTGCCGCAATGCTGAACGGCGGCTCCTCATCAAACTTAGCTCGCCACAGATCGGCAAATTCCGCCCCCTCGTCGCCCGGCCGATGCGCCGACAGGGTCATGCCCAGCACCCCATTCAGATCCCCAGCAGCGATCATGGACCCCAGCGCGGGCGTAGACATCAGATATCCGGCATAGACCGCCGCGCCGCTAATTGGCGTTCTACGGAACTGCTCCAGAAAAGTGCTGGCAGAGACGGGGTCGAGGGATTCGAAAATGATGAGATCCGGCTGCCCCATCCGCAACTTCTGCATCGTCGCCGACCATTGCGTCGTATCGTATGGAACTTCTTCCTTCAAGACAACGGACCAGCCCGCGGATATTGCCTCCTGTTCAACACTGTCGGTGAAGCCGACCTCCCAGTCATAGGGCCCGTGCAGGATGGCGATCCGCTGGTCGCTGAAATCCATGCCCAGGGCCATGATCTGCTCGAACGTCTTGCGCCCATAGCTCTGGTCCACATCCGCAGCCATAAAGATATTAGTGCAGCCAAGCCGCATCGTCAGATCCACTACAGCCGAGGTCGCGTTATTGTTCAGGTAGGGTTGGTCCCGATTGCAGAAGGCCGGAATGTCAGGCCCCATTCCACCGTAGCCGTTAATCAAAACAGAGACTCCCTGCCGATCCAGAAGCTCGGATGCTGCTGCCTGCAGCTTGTCCGGCGTCAGGTCACCGATATCAAAGACCCGCACGCCAACTTCGCTCCCGTTCACACCGCCGGCGGCATTCAACTGGTCGACCGCAAGCTCGATCGCTTGCTGCATGACTTGACCATCTACCGCATAGGGCCCCGTGATCGGAATCGGCGCACCAATTTCAATCCGTGGCGGTTGCTCTGCGATTGCAGCGGACCCCAGTCCAGCAAGCACCAGAGAGTTTAGAAGCAGTTTTGCTTTCGGCATCGACATTGCAGCGTCCCTTTCGCAAGATTATGATATGGTAATGTAATATCCTTTTTCGCTTGAGATATCTGGCACTGGTTTAGCGTTCGCGCACCTAGATATTCCGAGCCTCATCGACTCAGGCTAAGGGCTGATTAAACGTTTTGTCAACGAAAGGATGCAGGGCTTTGGGGCATTATCGGGATAATGCCCAAATATTCGGCGCACCGGCCGCCGCAGCCCGCGCCCTTGGATGTGAGCAAGCTTCCAGGGCCGGAATTCCCAGCATTCCCCTAGATCTGACCCGATTGACCGGCCACGCCCCAAAAATGGAACGCGCTCTGGACCTTTTCAACTCGAGCAAGCTACAAAGGCACCCTGTAAACGGACGTGCTGAATGACCCAAAGACCCAAGAGAGCAACTATCCGCGATGTAGCAGCTGCAGCTGGCGTTTCGGTCACGACAGTGTCCCATGTACTCAACGGTAAGGGACGGATCGATCCGTCCACGGCAGAGAGGGTACAATCGATTGCCCGGCAACTCGACTACCGCGCCAGCTCCATGGCACGCGGGTTGCGCGGCGGGCGCGTTGGGCGGATAGCTGTCCTCCACTCGCAGGATGCTCTTGGGAACACCTCGCTGACAGACCTCGCATTCTTCGTTCGAATGCTCAGCGCCATCACCGAATATTCTGCGACACAGGGGTTCAGCACCCTGCTGGCGGTTCCGCCAAAAACGCCCACGGGCCGCTTTGACGTTGACGGCGTTATCTTTGTCGACCCGATGCCCGGAAACCAGTTGCTGGAAAGCCTGCGCGATTCCGGCGTGCCGATCGTGACAACGGGCCGGGATCTCTCGCAGCCACCCACGCAGGGCAACTGGGTCGATAATGATCTCACCAAAGCGACAGCTGAAATGCTCGACCTATTCGCGAGCCGCGGCGCCCAAAGGATCGCGCTGTTCGCCTCAACGCCCCTCGTATCCTACAATTATGATTCAGTCGAAGGCTATCGCGCCTGGGTGAGACGGCACAACCGCCCCGAAATCATCCACCGGGTGGGCGATGCGCTTCGAGAATCTGAAGGGTTCTTTCTGGCGCGAGCCGTCCTTTCTTCCGCCGATCGTCCTGATGCAATCCATTGCAGCACCGACCGGCACGCGACGGGCGTCCTGCTCGCCGCCCACGCTTCCGAGATCAGAGTGCCAGAAGACTTGATGGTCTCCGCGGGGACGGACAGTATTGCGGCGGCATCGACAATACCAGGCCTGACGGCCCTTGACCTCAATCCCGAATTGATGGGTCAACGCGCCTGTGAAATACTGATTTCGATCATGGATACCCCCAATCAGAGAGCCGGAGAGCATATTCCCCACACGCTCATCGAACGGGGCTCCCTACCCGCTTTGGGAACGGTGAAAACCTGAAGACAGAGGCCGACAATACCTGATCCGCCCCTCTGAGCTCCAATTATGATGACCGCGATCGGTGCTAGGAGTACTATTTAGCGACAGATTTTATGCTTTTCGTTAAACTTGCATGGAACGCCGAGCTAAAAAACCCAATCAAACATGGTGAAACCGCGCCCCTCAGCATTTGGCGTTTTTCTCACGCAAGGTTTATTAGCAATTTGTTCCAAGAAGCGTGCCGCGATTTACCATTGCATGCAGCCCCAAATGAAGCCAGTGCCAGCTACTTTACAGTGCTTGGATTTAAGGGTTGCGTCGGTAAAGTTTCGTGTGGCGACTGTCCGCTTTGGCACTTTTCTGCGCATGCAATGCCGCAACCTTACAGTCAACTTTCCGCCCTTCACGACGTCACGGCCAGATATCCACTTCCCCGCGTCGTACCCGTTCTAGCATATCCTTGAGCTCCGGCGGGTCCAGCACCTCGACAGCATTGCCCCATTTCACTAGGTGCCAAGCCATCTCAAGCCAGCCACCAGCGGTGAACGCAACAAGCAGACTGCCATCATCGAGATCCGTCAGCTGCTGTGTTGGATGAAACATGAATTCACGGGCAGCTGCCGCTGCGCTGGGCGAGAAAAGCCAGCGCACCGGTCCATACTCCGCGTCAGAAAAGAACGACCCAAAAGCTTGCGCGCTGTAGCGCTCAACATCAAAATCAGGGTCACGCTCAAAAGGCTGAACAGTGGCATGCATATCGAAGATACGGTCAAAGCGAAACTGCCGGTATTCCCGGCCACCATCAGTTTTGCGGGCAATAAGATAATGCCGGGTGCCAACGATCACGGCGTACGGCTCGACCAGGCGTTCGCGCGGCTCTGGGTCATGGGCGCCCTGGTAAACGATCCTCAACAGCGTTGGTCTGCGAAGCGCGACGAACAGAAGATTGAGATATTCCTCCGACACCTTCTTGGTCGGCCCCGGCCGTGATGCAAATCCGTTCGCCAATAGCAGCAGTTCTGAGTATTTCTTTGCGCCGTGCATCATGGGGCGTGAGTATGATGCCACAAGACGATCCCGTGCGGCCTCCAGCGCTTTGGCCTCGACACCAGCGCCATCGCGCTCAGCGCGCCGGATTGCCAAATCAAGGGCCGCCAGCTCATTCTCTCTCAGTACGCGGTGCTGGATGTGAGGCACATCGTGCAACGACCACCAGCGGCGGCGGTCAGTATCGTCCCAAGTTTCAACACCGCCGAAAAGATCTTCAAACTTACGCAGCATCCGGCGTGCTGTGCGCTCCTCAACCTGGAATTCTTCCATGATCAGCCGCAATGAGATGCCCTGCCGGCGGGCGTTGGCCATTTCAGCCATCCGGTAGAGCTGTTCTGCTTTGACGAAAGACATGGGTAAAGCCTTAGATTGCGGCCGCAGCAACAAGGGGTAAGAGACTGACCCCATAGGCAGTTTACAATCAATCGTCGAGGCCGAATCGCCACCGCCGGAAAGCCATGAATCTTAGCTAAGCCTCGCATAACAATATGAATTCATCGCGCTGAGCCTTGCTCAACCCAGCAACGGTGGAAAACAAAGGAATGCTGCCAATGGGACTACCACAACGTGTTTTCTACAACATCCACGAAGCTGCCGCGCGCTGGGGCTGCACAGTATCGGACATAGCCGGCTGGGCCGGAACGGAAACCTTAAAGATCGTCACGGGCATTCAGCCTATCGAGTGCGGAGAGACGCGTGCGGGCGGACTGGTGCAAATTCAGCCAATGGACATCTTGCCCCTCTTCCGCCGCTGTGGCACCGGGCCGCAATCAGCGATTGTACGGCGCATCAAGCAACTAGAAGACACGGAGTGGCTATACATTACTACGCCAGCTGATGGCGTAGAAGTTTCGATCGGAGACGTGATGATCCTTGGCGAAGATGTTCAGCTTTTCGAAGAAGCGCACAATCTCTTCGGCCGGATCGCTGAAGGCGCTGGGCTGAGCGATGAGGGAGATTATGACTGGTCGGCAATGAATATCGAGATCACGCGGCGGGTTTTCGAGGACGGCCTACCCGCTTCACAGTCCGAATGGATACGAGAACTTCAGGACTGGTTTGCTGCACAATCAGACGACGGCGCTTTCCCCGACGAGCGCTCGATCCGACGGCGCGTCAAACCAATTCTAGATAAGTTGAATTTCAAGAGGCCGAAGCGATGACTGACCTGCTCCCTCTGCCCGAGGGCATAGATGCCGAAGAACCAGGTGCAGTGTGAGCAAGGCGAGGCTGGGGCTTAAAGGCATTGGCAACCGCGTCAACGCCAGCACGCAGGGGCGAGTCCATAAGGTGGGCGTAACGTTGGGTGGTCTGCATCTGGCTGTGACCAAGCAGCTTGCCGATCATTTCTAGCGACGCGCCCCCACTGACCAGTAGCGAAGCAAAGGTGTGCCGCAGGTCGTGGATCCGCACTTCCTCGATTGCAGCCTCTCTTTGGATGCGCTGCCAGAAACGCCGGACCTCCTGCACGGGTTGGCCCAGCGTATCACCAGGAAAAAGCCACGGGCAGCCTGCAGTCACAACTTGACGGCGCAGGCGCACAATCGCCGCAGCTTGGTCAGAGATTGGCACCCGATGCACACGGCGCTGCTTGGTTGTGGTTGCGGGCTTTGTCCACGACAGGTGTTCGAGGTTGAAGTCTTCAAAACGCGCCTGGCGCACCTCGCCCACGCGCGCGCCCGTCAACATACACATTCGGATGATGTCCGCAGCACGGGTGTCTTCGGCGACATCCAGAGCGGCGGCGAGGCGTGCGATTTCTTCATGCGACAAAAACCGCTCACGCGGCGTTTCCATCCGACGGCGAAAACCCATGGCAGGGTTATCTTCACGCCAGCCCCATTTGACGGCATAGGCAAACATCTTTCTGACTACATCCCCCACTCTATTCGCCCGCACCGGCGTTGGTTTTGCTCCCTGCAGCTTGCGTGCGCGATTATTGGGCTTGGCCTTGGAGGGCCGCGCGCGCCCCTCTGCGACTTTGTTTAACAAAACCTCGACATCATAGGCACTGACCTCGGTCACAAGCATTCTGCCCCAGGCAGGTGCGATGAACTTGTCCATCATTGATCGCTGATCGGCCGCGTTGAGCTTGGCTAGATGTACCAGATGGACCTCGACATAGCGCGCGATCAGATCCGAAACCCGGGGCGCTTGGCGCAAAGCGTCGCGGTTCGACAGAGGATCCCCACCGGCATCAATATCCCGTCGCAGTTCTTTCGCGCGCGTGCGCGCTGCCGACACGCACCATTCCGGCCAACGGCCAAAGGTCATCCGGCGCTGTCGTCCCGCATAGCGATAATCGAGCGTGAAGGCACGGCCACCGCCACGATAAATGCACACAGCAAAGCCACGCACTTCGGTGTCAAAAATCTGGTAGTCTCGACCCTCCACAGGTGCTGCATCACGCACAACCACTTCTGTCAGTTTCTGTCTGTTCACCATCCGTAAACCTCTCTCCTACAACTGTCATGACGCGTAAATCGGGCCGTCTATCAAGCAAAACACAGCCCCTGGGGTGGCAGGGAGGCACGGGGTGGCACGCAGGAGACAGTGCGCGTGCCACCCTCTGTTTTATTAGTAAATCTGTGCTCCGAACGAGTTTGCGGAAAGCTTAGCGCCCGCTTTCCCCACGCGTGATTTGCGCACAAACGGGGTTTTGAGCAGCTGAACCACCCAACGACAGGCTGCAGGGTGCAAGATCGTCAATAAAACATGGGGGTGGCACGCGTTCATGCACGATGCCACCCCCTGTTTGCACGCGGATGCCCGCGAAAGCCTGCCAATGCAGG